>PCCP01000072.1 GCA_002731775.1 Gammaproteobacteria bacterium | reverse complement strand
TGCCTATCAGCAGCAAGAGGATACCGCCGCCGGTGCGCAGGGCGGCCAGGGAGATGCCGAGACCGGCCAATAAGAAGTCCCCAACCAGGGCGAACAACAGCAGGATCGACCCCGCAATCAAGGTGCCTCGCACTGCCATCTGTCGACGTTGCTTCCGGGACACGGCACTCGTTAGCGCCGCATATATCGCAGCCACATCTAAGGGCCCAATGGTGGCGAAGAAAGTAGCGAAGGCAACGCCGGCAGTTTCAATAATTAATTCATTCATTTTTGGTGTCTAGGGCATCACTGTATTATTCAGAGGTGCTCTGCTACTAATCTCCCAGTGCATAGCGTATTGCCTGTTGTGCATGTATCTCGGTGGTGTCGTACAAGGGAACCGGAGTATGGGCTTGTTGTACCAGCAGCGCAATCTCGGTGCATCCGAGAACTACGGCTTCTGCGCCGTGCTGTTTCAGCTTGTCGATTATGTGCAAATAACTGGAGCGCGAGTTATCTGTAATTTTTCCCATGCAGAGCTCGTCGTAGATCACTTCGTGTACAAGTTCGCGGTCTCCTGCATCCGGTATCACCACCTTTATACCGAATTTCTCGGTGAGCCTGCGTTTGTAAAAATCCTGTTCCATGGTGAATTGGGTGCCGAGCAAGCCGACACAACTAATCCGGTCCCGTACCAGTTGCTCGGCGGTGGCATCGGCAATATGCAGCAAGGGGATGGAGATTGCCTGATCTATCTGCGGTGCAACCTTGTGCATGGTGTTCGTGCAGATGAGCAGGAAGTCGGCGCCGGCCGCTTCCACCGACTTCGCCGCAGCACCGAGAAGTCGCGCCATCTGCTCCCAGCCCCCTGTGTGTTGCAGCTTCTCCATTTCGTCAAAATCGACACTCACCATAGCAATCCTGGCGGAGTGAAAGCCACCCAGGGCAGATTTAATGCCTTCATTTAAAATTCGATAATACGTTGCAGTCGATTCCCAGCTCATGCCACCGAGCATGCCTATAGTTTTCATTATAAATCCTTGCTTAAGTGTTGCTTATATAAATTGCACTGTTGTAAATAAAAAAACCCACCGGAGTGGGTTTTAACATAAGCGCCATGTCTCACATTAATAGGCAAGGATTAATCGCAGAATGCCGCGATTTTCCGTGGCGATATTTATGGTGCCACCGGATCCCTCACTCATACCCCTTATGCAGCCAATGCCGGCCAACAAAAATTCTCTCGGAACTACGCGCTTGCCTTTGTCACTTATGTCGACCCTGGCCATCACTTGACCTCCCGGTTCCACATGATGCACCTCGGGAAGGCCTCAACCGAGGCTGCCATCAAGGTGCCATTGCGGATGATACGCTGGCGGCAGGTCGCTCTGTTGCCAGCAAGTCCTCGTTAGGCAGCCAGGTCATCGACGACGGCACTTCCAACCCTCTGGCGACGGTCGTGACTTAGAAATGATGCTGGAAAGAGCCGTATTCTTCTGGCTCGGCGCTAATTTGATAGGCTACCAGCAGGGCAAGACAGTTGCTAAACATGATAAAGATTCTGCGAATCATGTAATTCACTCCTGCGTTGCACGGTGCTAATGAAATCGGTACCGAAAAAAGGAGAACATTCTAATCCGAAATTGACGGCTACACCATGTTTTCCAGCCTTGAATGGATTAAACTGCCCTCGCGAGGCCAGCCATGAGCAATAAACAAGCCCATAAATTCAGACAGTTACAGCAGATATCGAATTCGCGCAGGCTGCCACTGTCAGCGCTGCTCTTATGCCTGGCTCTGACTGTGTCGGCAGCCAATGAGTCTGACAATCTGCTCCGAAACTTCGTCGATATTCAACAGGCGATTCCAGATATCGAGGTAGATGTCCGCTATTTCGGTGAGGATAATTTTGTGGGTGCGTCCATCGATGGCTACGGCGTTGCAATGGTGTATCTTAGTCGAGCCGCAGCGGAGGCGCTGAGGTCTGTGCAAAACCAACTCAGTCAGTTCGGATTGGGTTTGAAAGTCTTCGATGGCTATCGCCCCCAGGTGGCGGTGGATCATTTTGTACGCTGGGCCCAGGATCTCGATGATACGAAAATGAAACAGCGCTACTATCCTGCAGTTGACAAGGAGAACTTGTTTGGTGATGGCTATATAGCAGAACGTTCCGGACACTCCCGCGGTAGCACGGTCGACCTGACGATCGTTACCTTAGCCTCCGGTGAGGAACTGGATATGGGCACCGGCTGGGATTTTTTCGATGTAATGTCGTGGCCGTCCAGCACCAGGGTGACCGCAGCGCAAGCTGCAAATAGAATGCGGCTTCGCACTATAATGCTTAAAAATGGATTCAGGCCACTGCAGGAAGAATGGTGGCATTTTACTTTGGAGAATGAGCCGTTTCCCGATCGTTATTTTGAATTCGAAATTATTCAGGGAGCCCTCGATTGAGGGCAGTCAGCTTTCACCAGGCACCAAAAAACTCAGCGAATTAGCTATGCAAAAAACGAGATCCAGAGCGAAAACCCATTTCCCGTCAGTTCTACTGACGCTGATTAGTATCATCCAAGCGCTGGCCCTGGAATTGATGTGGTCAAAGATCGTGGAGAGTGACTTTCTCTGGACCTGAGAATTTCCGGCGCTGATAGGCTGGGGCATGATTGGCGTTAGTTTTCTCGGCATCCTGCAAATCTGGATAATGTATTCGACCATGGTGATGGGATTCGTCTGGCAGCCCTTACTGCGCGATTCCATTATCCCGTTCATTATCGGTATTCAGGAATTCATGTTGATTACCCTGATATCAGAGCAGTTCTCTGCATTGTGGCTGTACGTGTTGGGTTCTCTGTTTGTGATAGCGAACTGGGTCTCCCACAACAGTCTGCGGCGAGCTCGACTCGATCCGGAAGATGCGGCATTTTTCAGCACGATAGAGCCTGCTACGCTAGAGGATTTCGGCCCCGCCATTGGCATTGTTAGCAGTCTGGTGATGTTCGGAATCATGATAGATCTTACTGGCAATCAGAGCTGGATTCCCCTGGGGGCAATCGCGTTTGTCAATATCGTCCTGCTTATACAGATTGTGGCGTCGCGACACTTGTGGCGAAACCTCATGGGGTTGCAGGGCGTTGAGTAATTTGGCCGGTTATGGCCGTACCTATTAGAGGGAGAGGGTTCTATAAAAACGAAAAATTTCCTCGGTGCTGGCATACTCGATCAGAAACTCTCCAACAGTTGATCCGGAATTTCTACGCCTTGTTCGCGGTAGTAGCGCAGTGCGCCAGGATGCAGGGGTACCGGGATTCCATTCAGCGCTATTTCGATTGCCATTGCCCTGGTGGCACTGTGAATTTCCTGTAGCGTCGCCAAGTTGTCCCAGAGTAACCTGGTCAGGTTGTAGACGATTTCCTCGGGCACGTCATCTCGCACCACTAGCACATTCGGGCTGGCCGCGGTGGTGATGGTTTGTTCCTGGTAGGGGTAGGTTCCGGGAGCCAGTTCATAACTTTCCCACAAGGGAAACTCCCGATTGATCGTCGCAATTTCCTCAGCAGAAAAATCCAGGATCGTCATACTCTCGCCTAACTGGGCGTAGGCCTGGGTGATGGCGGTGACGGGTGGGCCGGCAGGGACGTTCATGCCGGCAATATTGCCGTCTCGCATGGCACTGCCGGATGCGCCGTATCCCATATAGGCCAGGTTAAACTTGTCTGCGTAGTCGATCCCCAGCGCATCCAGGATATAAATTCCTGTTTGTTCAGCACCAGAATTTCTCATGCCAATGGAGTAACGCTCACCTTCGATATTGCCGAGATCAGCTATAGTGCCAGTTGTCACTAAATCGCTGCGCAGGACGAAATGTTCTACGTTTGGCCACATCGCGCTGATGCTGCGCATATACGGCTGCGGGTTGCGAATTGGGCCTTCACCATCCCGGGCCCAGGCGGCAAATATGGCGAGAATCAGGCCAAACTGGGCCTGGTTATCGCGCAGTAATTTGATGTTTTCCATGGAGCCGGCAGAACTGATCGCGGTTAGAGAAAAATCGACTTCTTGCTCGGCGGTGACCATGGTAGACAGGGCAACACCCACCGGATAGAAGGTGCCCCCGGTAGTGCCAGTGGTAAGAACATAGGTACGGCGGGCGCCGGCCTGGTCGGAACAGGTGATTAGCAAGCTGGTCAATAGCAGGCAGAGTGATATCAGGCGCAACAACTGGTAGTCCGGTCCGCTTGGGCGTTTCTTATTTTCATTGTCAGTCTACCCTGCATACCTGTCCAGGGCCATCTGCGATCGCCACACAAGACTGGCCTGATAGGCACAGGGCCCCCGGCTGCGAGCAGGCAAGCGGCGCGAGACTACTGGACAGATTCACTTTTTCTACCGCGAACGAGCCTGTGGGCAACATTGCCATCACCATGGCTGCGATGGGGAGTAATCGGGTCGAAAACATGATGAACTACCTCGGTGGTTTACTTATAGACCGTAACAAGCTGATAATTGTCACTTAGCTGCCCTAGCAGCCGCCGGGCATAGTAGCAATCCAGTGGCGTATCAGTTCAAGCCCCTCGTGGTGAACCAGTGATCTGCCCAGTTCTGGCATCATCTCATCTGGTGCCAGCGAGTTCATGCGGTAAATCAAAATTGACTTCTCCGGCGCAGCGGGAACGATGCTGAATTGCAGATCGCCCGCACCGCCACCGGCGGCGACCGGTGGTTTGCATACACCAAGATTGACGGCGAGGGAGTGAGAGCCATCGAGCAGGAGTCCCGAGGTGTCAGCTGCTCCTTCCGGGTTGTGACAGTGTCCGCAATGGATATTAAGGTAGGCCAGGGCAAGCTCTTCCACCAATGCAGGATCTTGTATATCGGCGCTGTAAGTTTGCCAGGATACTGCCTCCATGCGCGTCGGTAATTGGTCCAACCAGCTGCGTTTTCGCATTAATTCCGTTTGCAAAACCGGGTCGTCACCGGCGTGGTCGAACGATGAGCTTAGCTCCCTGGCGGTGGCGCCAAGTGGGTGCATCTGACCATCGGGGTGTTCGGTCACATGGCACGCTGAACACTGATTTTCGTTGGGTACAAAATAGACGAAATCCAATATGCCCTCGTCCCTCACCAGCTGCACGCTTTTACTGGCACCGGCTACTCGCAAGAAGGCTTCCGATTGTTCGTCATTCCAGACATAGGGCATCGCCTTCCAGCCGGATTCTCTTCGAACCAGCAAGCGAGTTTCTATAAGCCGATTCTTCTGTAGATCGATTGCTGCGACGCCGTGATCTATGGTTTTCAAATATCGCCCTTCGGGGTCGAGAGGATAATAAAAGGTCTTGGTCAAAACCGATCCGGGGGGGTAATCGATCTCGCCGTTCACCAGTCGAGCCTGAGATCCCGTCGGTATCCATAGCGTGCGGAGCTTGTGAGCATAATCGGTGAACAATTGATTGGCGGGGCGAAAAACCAGACTGGATGGGTGGGGAATTAATGCATCGCCGTCAATTGTCAGTAGCTTCCAGGCAGACAGGCGCAGCGGGGTCTCGGATTCATGAAACGAGGGCTCAGAGGGGGAGCAGGCACTAATCAGCAGGGTATAAAACAGTACCGAAATTGCGCCCAGTATTCGTGGGCGCAACCATTCCTTGATCATTGCCCTGCGGAGCTCAATGAGATAACCGACAAACTCGGCAGTGTGCAGTCGTGGGCCGCCATATCAAACGACGGGGCTGCAAAATCATTGCTGGCATCCAGGTTTACGAAGCTCATGTCGCCGTTGTTGGAAATACACAATATATCTTTTCCTTGCTTGCCCGGGAGCGCAGTGCCATCCCATACAACGTCTGGTATGGGTTCACCGGTAGCTGATTGTAGCAGCGCCAATGGCTCGGAATCAGGGGTTTCGCCACCACCTGTAAATGTATTATCGTGAATATAGATAGACTCCGGGTAGGGATCATAATTGGGATCATCTATAGGCAGGCCGTTAATGAAGTAACTGACGACAATGACATTGGCACTGTCGTTATCGACGAAGTTATTACCGAAGACTTCGATGTTGTCGTTGGCCAGTACCATTAACCCAGTGCCAGCGGGAACGCTGCCGACGATATTACCTTCCGGCGCAAAATTGGCGGTGTTGTTGTTGCTTATCTGGTTGTTGAACACCCGCGTGTTGCGCCCACCCTGGACCGACAGATTTGGCAGGTCAAACACGAGGATGCCGCCGGTGTTATTGGTGGCGACGTTGTCATAGACGTCGGCGAAAGTGGAGTTCTCGATTTCGATACCGGCAACATTGTATTCCGCCCGGGAATTGCGCACGATGATTTGGGTTGACTGACCTACATAAATACCGGCATCCGAGGCGCCAATGGCGACAGAACCCTCGATCAATATATTCCGGGATTGAACCGGGTAAATACCGTAGGCACCATTGCTGGTAAGCGCGCCACCAGTCCATTCGGTGCGCACACGACGGATCGTGACATTGGTGCTGTCATTAATCTTCAGCGCGTCACCGACCGTGTCTTCGATCGCCAGGTCTTCGATAACAAAATCATCTGCGGTGATGAGCAATCCTTCGGCGCCCTGTATCTGGTTCTTGAAAGACAGAATAGAGCGGTCCATGCCGGCGCCTCTGATGGTGACGCCAGCGACATCAAGCGAGAGGCTACGGGTGATTTCATGCACGCCGGTCGGGATTTCAATGACTTCGCCAGGCAATGCCAGAATGAGTTGCTGTTGCAGTGATTCTTCGAAGCTAAGCTCCGGCATGGCTGGTTGTTCCGGGCCGCAAGCCAGCAGTAGCGAGCAGATTCCAAAAGTAGTGATGAGTTGTGGTTTCAATTTATGCATTACGGTTCCGGTCTCCCGCGCTTAGGAACAGATATTTAGTGTTGCAGTATATGATTGTTTGTCCTGATGAGTATACCGTATCCAGCTGACGCTCATTGTTGCGCTCGGCTACGGAATCTTGGATTGTTTATCGGATTGTATTGACCTCCGGCTGAAAATTGCTGATTTGTTTGTTATCAGCCTAGAAATTGGGCAGCCCTGTGCACGCCGCTATGCGCTAAACCACGCCACCGCCGCGGAGTTAAGGTCTCATTTTGAATCCCTGGAGAGCATGACCACCTGGTTCGGTAGCGGCCATCGAATCGAGCCCTATTCATCGGGGACTTCGGGTGAGGTGACGTTGTCGGTATCAATGGGCGCGCACCACCAAAGTCTTAGGGGGTCAGGTCTTGCATGTTAGCGTAATAGTGATTGAGCTTGTGGTCACAAAAGGCCAATACTCAAGTTTTCTCCTACACTAGCAATCATCATAGCGCTAACATGCAAGACCTGACCCCGATGTGAAACAACTTATGGGCGCTGCCTGGCCGCGTTGTATACGGTATCGGTTACCGGGTCCAGCCAGTCCACGGTGCCTTCATAGATCGTTAATTGCAGCGCGTCTTCATCGGGATGGGCGCCATGCCAATGTTCCCGACCCGCGGGGGTCCACCATGGCTCGCCTGGATGCATTTCGAGCAAAGGTCCACCTCGGTCCTGGGTCAGGCCGCGGCCTTCTTCTATCATCAGCAACTGGCCCCAGGAATGTGTGTGCCAGCTGGAGCGAACCCCGGCTGGGAACAAAATTCGAATCGTACGAACTTCTTCGGCCTGTCTAATCTCGGGTGCTCCGCCCTGGAAATTGCTTTGTTGCGCCGAGGTTTGATTCGCCTGGGTTCCCAGCACCAGCCAGCCAAGTACCAGCGCCGCACTAATAGATGTGATTATTTCTAAAGTGGAAGATTTTCGGGTTTTGTTCTCGCCTTTCTTAGCCATCACGGCCTCCGGATTTGGGTTGATATTCTTATAAGTTCTCGCGAAGCTATAGCAATAAACCAATGCCCTGATGATGTCAACCGCAGCCGGGCATATCCCGATTATCCAAGCGGGTGAATCCGGCGTATGGGGTTTGAACGATAGTGAAGAAGGAGGCTTTGGCTCCCGCTGCTGGATGATGTTACTCTGCTGTAGACGACTAATCCTGCTAAAAACCCTGGATAAGAAAAAAGGGATTAAGTAATTGAGCATGAAAAAATCTCCTGAGGCCAGGCTGTCCCTAATGCGGTCAGTGATCTGGCTGCTTTCTATTACCGCTGTGATGTGCGTGTCTTTCGTGCGGGCCCAACAAATCAATCCGCTGGAGTCCGACCCCAGGGCTGCGCGGGCAGGCGGTGTTCTGTTCCGCAGCCAATGCGCTAGCTGTCATGGCGGTGATGCCAGGGGGATTACGGGGATTGAAGCACCGGATTTGACCTTGATCTGGGCGGCGGTTGGCACTACAGATGAACGCGTCTTCCAGACTATCAGAAACGGCGTACCCGGCAGCATCATGCCGGCTCATGGCTTTACCGATCCCGAGACCTGGATGTTGGTGTCTTACCTGAGGAGTGTGGCGGCAACGGGAGCGGCTGAATTTGCCGGTGATGCCGTGCGCGGCAGTGGCCTGTTCCTGAGTAACTGTGCCCGTTGTCATCGGGTGAAAGGCGAGGGGGGGAGCCTTGGACCTGATCTGAGCCAGATTACAAGTCGGCGCTCGGCGGCGGCGTTAATTAATTCGGTGCGTGAACCCAGCGCTGTGATCGCAAGGCGTTATCACTCGGTGTCGGTTATTGTTGCAGGAGCCGGTCGCAGCCGACAGCGGGTACAGGGTACGCTGAAGAGTGAGGATGCCTTCTCTATTCAAATGATGGATACGAATCAGCAACTGCGTGCCTTCATGAAGGCCGACCTGCTGGAATTCGTGCGTGAGTCCGATTCATTAATGCCTACATTTTCCGGCACCGATTTGAGTAGCGCGGAGCTCGAAGATATATTAACTTTTCTGCAATCACAGCTCTGAGGAATCTGCACGCCATGACATTTCTGCAAAGATCGATGAGTAAGATCGCGCGTAGGTGGATTGGTCTACTTGCACTGGTAGCGATGTTGCCGTTGCTCGTTCACGCCCAGGGAAGCACTGGCCCGGTCTACGATGACATCCTGCAGGGTTTCGCCGACTCAGAACGCTGGCTTACCTACTCTGGCGACTACAGTGGCCAGCGCCACAGCCTTCTGACCCAGATTAACGCCGACAATATCATGTCGCTGCGACCCGAGTGGACGTTCCAGACCGGAACCACAACCCGAGGCCGGGGTTTTGAGACCACGCCGCTGGTGGATGCGGGGGTGCTCTATGTGACCGGGTCCAATAACTATGCCTGGGCCATCGATGCCCGTACCGGGCGGGCGTTCTGGCAATACCGGCGCAATCTGCCATCAGACCTGACTTATGGCGCCAGCGCACCGGTCAATCGTGGTTTCGGCATGCTGGGAAACAGCCTGTTCATGGTGACGCTGGATGCACATTTGCTGTCTTTCGACCGCCGCAGCGGCGACATTCTTTGGGACGTGGTGCTGGCAGATTACCGGCAGGGTTATGCCGCCACCCTGGCGCCGCTGGTACTGGATAATAAAGTCATCGTCGGCATTTCCGGCGGCGAATATGCCACCAGGGGATTCATCGATGCCTATGACCCCACCACGGGCGATAGGCTCTGGCGCTTCAATACCATTCCAGGACCGGGTGAGCCGGGCAGTGAGACCTGGCCAGACGACCCTGAAGTGCTGGCGCGGGGCGGGGGAGGCACCTGGATGAATGGCAGCTATGACCCGGAACTCAACCTGATCTATTGGGGAGTGGGAAATCCAAATCCAGACTATTACGGTGATCTGAGACCCGGTGATAATCTCTATTCCAATTCTATCGTGGCCCTGGATGCCGATAGCGGTGAGTTGCGCTGGCACTACCAGTTCACCCCCCATGATCTTAACGACTGGGATTCCAATCAAATCCCGGTATTGGCAGATATCGAGTGGCAGGGAAGTCCGCGGCGGGTAGTGATGCTGGCCAATCGCAATGGCTTTTTCTATGTGATGGATCGAGTCAGCGGTGAACTGTTACTGGCTACGCCGTTTACCGCCACCACATGGGCCCGGGAAATTGGTGCCGATGGCAGACCGATAGTTCTCAATGATGGCAGTAAAGGCTGCCTGCCCGATCCCTGGGGCAGTACCAACTTCATGCCGCCTTCCTACTACCCTGAACTTGGCTTGTTTTACCTAACCGCCCGGGAAACCTGTGCCACCTACGTCCCTGAAGAGCCGACCTTTGTTCCGGGCCAATCCAGCTTCGGTGGTGTGGTCTTCATCGACGGCGAGCAGGGCTCCGGTGCCCTGCGTGCCCTGGATGTGCAAACTGGTGATTTGCGCTGGGAATTTACCTATCCGTCGCCTACGTTCGGGGGTGTGCTGACCACGGCAGCCGGCCTCGTCTTCGCCGGTGATCATGAGGGTAATTTCATGGCCTTCGATGCCGTCAGCGGCGATAATCTCTGGCACTATCAAACCGGATCCCGTATTTGGGGAGCCGCAGCGATGACGCACATGCTGGATGGCCGACAGTTTGTGCTCATCGCCTCGGGAACCACGCTAACGGCGTTTGCCTTGCCAGAGCAATAAACCCTGGGAAAACCAACCCATGTCGTCTGCATCGAGGGGTCTGAAACGTCTGTTTCCGTGGACTTTTGTCGGCTGAGCTTCTATTCTTGGACTGAATTGAGGAAAGCGCCGATATGGCGGCTCATGCCATTGCAACTAATTGTTACCGGAAACACTGTAAGCTCTTGATTTCAATTAAACTGCAACAATTGTGTAGTGACTAGAAGTTTTCAATTTTAGGAGAAAACCAGCATGAGGAGCCCTGCAATGATAGTTAGAAAATTTCTCGCTTTTCTTTTCATTCCTGCGCTGTTCGTTCCCGGCG
>PCCP01000071.1 GCA_002731775.1 Gammaproteobacteria bacterium | reverse complement strand
GGGGGGGGGGGGTGAATCAATGGATTAGATTTAAATTTACTCCAAGCCCTTTGATTACACAACTGCTGCCAGTGCTTCCAATATCGTGGTCCATCCAGCCCGAGCGAGATCTATCATTTGGGCCCATTTTGGATCGATATCGTGGCTTAAGGTAAGTTGACAGCCATCTTTGGTTGCGACGAATTCAACCGTCACCACCGTTAACTCGTCCTCGCGAGCCATGTTGTAGCCGAATACGAGACGATGGGGTCTATCGATCTGCAGGAACTCACCAAAATGCTCGGCAAGGGCATTACCCCGTTGTTCGCTAATCACGAAGTGCCCGCCCACCCGCGGATCCAGCTCGACTCGCTTCATGACGCCGTTCGGCGATGCAAACAACCAGCTGCCTACGGCATCGGGGTCCAACCAAGCGTCGAAGACCTGCTCGGGTGTAGCACTAAAATGTCGCGATATGTTGATGGTTCTTGCCGATGCTGAATTTGCTTTATCGTTCATCTTGGTTCCCCTTTGCATGTTTTTTCAGGTATTCATCCAGGTGATCGAGATGCTTCTCCCAGGCTATGCGTAGTTCGGAAATCCATTCCTTCATAGCGTCTAACTGATCCGTAGCAATTTGACACATTCGCGCCCGACCCACTTTCCTGGAGTGGATCAATCTACAGTCTTCCAGCACCTTCAGGTGTTGTACGCATGGCTCGGATAGTTCTGTGACCGTCGCTGCACCATTGCTAAGACATTAAATCACAGCGCGCCGGGTCGGCGAGTGCGTGAAATACAGTGGCCAGCGGCATAGATTGGTCAGGCATATGCCTGAGTATTATCTAGATCGCTGTAGTGGCGGGCAATCGTGGATGGTATCGGCTATCGAACATCCGGCGCAACAGCGCGGCTTCGACTACAAATTTCGTTTTACTCCCTTTGGGAGTATTCTCTTAATGATTACCGAGGCCGAGTAGCGGCGCCAGCGTGAATGAGAGGGGAAACCTATGTCATCGAGTCGAAGAGAATTTCTGCAAGCGGCCACCGTCGCGAGCATCACAGTGGCGAGCATTGTAAATACGAAATCAGCCTGGGCGCAGGCACCAGGCGCAGCAAAATTAAGGACGCTGGAAACTTCGGTATTAACTATTGGCTACGAAGAACACGGCGATGGTGCTGGTTTTCCCATCATTCTTCTACACGGTTTTCCTTATGACGTGCGCTCCTTCGATGGGGTGGTGTCGCCGCTCGTGGCGGCAGGATACAGGGTGCTACTGCCCTATCTTCGAGGCTATGGTCCGACCCGGTTTCTCGACTCGGACTCACCACGCATGGCTGAGCAGGCGGCAATCGGCCAGGATCTGGTGGATTTTGCCGATGCCCTGGGCATAGATCAATTCGCGGTGGCGGGTTTCGACTGGGGCAACAGGGCGGCATGTATTACTGCTATTCTGCATCCCCATCGCGTTAGAGCCCAGGTTGCCTGTGGTGGATATTCGGTGCAGGACACGATCACGCCGGGACGTCCGGCACCGGCCGCGCTAGAAGCCATGCTTTGGTACCAGTGGTACTTCAATACCGAAAGAGGGGTGGCGGGACTGGCGGCGAACCGCCATGACATCATTCGGCATCTGTGGAACAGTTGGTCGCCGGCCTGGAATTACACCGACGCCGCCTATAATCGCTCGGCAGCGTCTTTCGATAACCCTGATTTTGTCGATGTGGTGATTCATTCTTATCGACACCGGCACGTGAATGCGCAAGGGGAAGAGCGTTTTCTTGAGGTCGAACGGCGCCTGGCCACGCGGCCGGTAATAGGAGTGCCGGCCATCGTCCTGCGCGGCGCAGCCAGTGGCTTCGGGCCGCCATCACAGAACCCGGCGGGGGATCAAGCAAGATTCTCAAACCTGGTGGCGCGGCGGATCGTAGCGGGAGCAGGCCATGACCTGCCCGCCCATCGACCAGACGCCGTAGCGGATGCATTGCTGGAGTTGCTGGCCTAGGGTGAAGAACATAGAACAGGGGGGTCAGGTCTTTCCTGATAGCGTTGGGAAAAGAGAAACGCTAAGTAGGAAAGACCTGACCCCCAGCTATTTTGATTAGGCTTACAATAAATTAACACGACAGTGCCGAGTGAGAACAGATGAGACGATTAGCCCTGCAGTTGTCCAGCAACAGATTTGGTTCGATCCTGGCATTGCTGTTATTGCTTGGTAGCACCGCAGAAGCAGCCGACGGCTGGGTGCTACCGCGCACCGAGCAGGGCCGACCAGATTTCCAGGGAGTGTGGCTCAATGCGACGCTTACACCGATGGAAAGACCTGCCTCGCAAGCTGGGAAACAATTTCTCTCCGAGGATGAAATCATCGCCCTGGAAACGCGCACCGCGCAGCGTAGAGCCAGTGCTGACGCCGCGGCGGCGGTAACGGCTGGACGCGCGATCGTCAGTTACAATCAGTTCTGGAGGGACTCGGGAGACACCGTCCTCTCCACCGGCCAGACTTCGCTGATCGTCGATCCAGCCAGCGGATTAGCACCTATCAGGCCACAGGCAGAAGCAATCAGGGACTACAACTTCGCCCACGTCACGGATTCTTACCGGCATATGACGGTGTGGGACCGTTGTATCACTCGGGGCGTGCCGGGCTCAATGTTGCCCGCAGGCTATAACAATGCCTACCGCATCGTTCAGACCAACGACACGCTTATCATCATCTATGAAATGATCCATGATGTGCGCATTATTCCGTTGGGCAAACATCGACACATCGATGAGAAAATAAAATTATGGATGGGAGATTCGCTTGCGCACTTCGATGGTGACACGCTGGTAGTTGAAACCACTAATTACAATGATCGCGGCATGATCGCTTCTAGTGCGGCAGGCGGAAGATTGAAGGGCGTGCCTGTCACCGAGAATCTGCGGGCGGTCGAACGCTTCACCCGAGTCAGCGAGGACACCATCTTCTGGGAGGTCACGATCACCGATCCGGATATCTATACGCAGCCCTTCACCATCTCCATGCCACTGACACGCGATGATGAATATGTCATGTACGAATATGCCTGCCACGAGGGCAATCATGCCGTGGCCAATATATTGCGGGGTGGCCGGGTTGCCGATTAGTTATTCGGACTCCCGGTAAGCGACTTACTGCTCGGCCGCCTGCTTCTCCAGATGCCTGGCTGCGCCGAGGATGTTCCGCAAGGCATAATTACCTTCATGACAGGCGAACTCATACATGGGCTGCTCGGCCATCACCATGGGAAAAGCGACCGACCAGGATCGCACCCAGGTAGTGGGGTCTTCCACGGTGAATTCATACTGCAGCAACTCTTCTGAAATCCGCGTAAAACGCTCCACCAGGTGCAGGTTCTCACCGGATCGCCTGAAGTTGGCTTTATCGGAGAAATTTGTGGACTCGATCACCAGGGTGTCACCCTCCCAGTGGCCGCGAGGATCGCCGTGCCATTGTCTGAGCTTGGCAGGAAGATGGGGTCGTCCATCCAGCGGTACGATCCGAATATCGTGAACCATTTCGTTGAGAATCATCACCGCGTCAGGGGTCTGCAAGATGTGTAAGTTGTTATTGTAGGCTTGGGGCAACATACCCTGGGGAACGCCCCAGGTTATACACCGTTCGGTCAGGCTACGGTCGATCCAGCTGTCTGCGGGCCCGCGTCCTTCCTGGGCGCGGGCCGCCATTCTATCCCCGAATGATTTCGTATAGGCCGGGATCCTGCCGCTGGCCGGATCCACCACCAGCGAGGTTTGTCCGCTGGCGACCACGGTGGTTCCATAATCCAGGTCACCGGGATCGTGTACCGATATGCCGCTGCGACCAGAATCCAGTGGTCGGCCATCGCCGCGTGACGAACTGGCTCTCTCGTACGCGCGAATCTCGTCGGCATTCAGAAAAGGTTTGTCGGCATAGCGCTCGGGACGTTCCAGGGGCGTGATGGTGCGACGATCCCAGACGCCTTGCAGGTCCGGGTGTCCCCAGGGCGTGCGGGCAGCTTCGAAATTACTTTCAGTGGAAACGTCTGACTGCGCACTTGCGCTTATGGGTGCAAGGGCTAAGGTCAGAATGGCGGCTACAACAAGCCTTTGTTGCAGTTTAAGCATCGCTTCCTCCTGCTACGGTAAGCAGTGGCCGTAGTGTTACATACCATGGGCCAATCGGAAACCAAAAACCGCTGCGGCCAGGTTCCATTCGCTGAGCAATCGGTGTCTGCTGACAGGATTCGGAGAATTCAAGATCATGGCCTTATTGAGTGCCTCCTGGATTCTCCATCGATGGCGCTTAATCCAGTAATTGCTGTCTGAATGAAAATACCCAGGACTCATCCGATTCCACCAGCACATTAATCCAATGCACCAGGGGATTGCCAAAGCCTTCCACCCGGGTAAAGTTTTCCACCAACTGGCGCCGGCTCGAATACAACGGTTTGTCGACCCTGAATATATGGGTATCGCCTACGGCCAGCACCACGGGTTTTCCGAAGGCGAGGCTTTGCTCCGCCAGCAGCGGATAGAGCCATTCCAGGGAGACTCTGGGGTCGAGACAATTAGCACAGGCTTGACGCGTCAGGGCGGGAAGACCCCATACGATCCAGGGATCGGCTTGCATAGCCAGAAAAACGCCGCTGGCGTCAGTTTGCCGGGCCTTCGCGAACGCGGCCTCGATCCAGGCGGTCGCCGCCGCATTGCGACGTTCTAATTGTTGCGGATCGGTGGCGGCTACGGTCAGGGCGACGACATGTACGGTGGCGAACACCACGCCCTCGCGCTGCCACATGGCGTTCTCGACAAATTCGGAGAATTCACTGTCCTCTGACTGTTGCCTCACCGGCATGGGATTGCCACCGGTTGAATATCCGGGTGTCGGGTAAAATATTTCGCGGAAATGCGCCAGTCGCTCATATTCGTTGAATCCGCCGGCGCCTCCCCGCTTGCAGTCGAGCCAGTCGTTGTCGCCGGGTGTTAGTAAGAACGGTGGCTGGAAACGTTGGTTGAGGTCGAAACGCCGGTTGAATTCTTCATCCGAGCAGGAATCGCCGCCACCTTTAACATCGCCCAGGTGGATCACCCACGCAATATCTGTCTGCGCATTGACCTGATCGATCATGCGGATGTATTTGTCGTAGGTCGCAGATGAGTATGGATTGTCACCGAGCAGCGCAAACTCGAAAGCGTCGGCGAGGCCGGCGCCACTGGCTGTGGCCAGAGTGGTGACAGAAAAAAGAAATCGGAGATATTTCGCCACAGAATTACCCTCGCTTGCAAAGCGCAATGCCCCAGCTTATGCCATGAGGGCGTCAATTTGAACTATTCCGGATTCTGCGCTCACCACATTACCGAAGCTTGTGCCGTGGTTCCACCAGTCAGGAAGCTGTTGTTGTATTAGCGAAAATAGTAATCTGGCCAACATTGCCACTCTGTGGTGAAGCAAAAGGAGCGGGCGGAACCGGTAAACAGCAGTGGAACTCGAAGAATTACAGCAAAGACTGGTGTCCTTCTGCCGCGCCAAATATGCCGACGACGCGCTGGCAGTGATAGATGTTTTCAAGATGCCAGGGCATGCCGGTTTCGCCTATGGCTTTTCAGTCGAGTCCGGCACTAATCTGCATAAATGGTATATCCGCCTGCCACCCCCCAACGTCAGCTTGAAGGGTACAGCCGATGTCCTGCGCCAGGTAGCCGCGTTAGGAGCGATGCCAGATGAAGTTCCTCACTGCGCGGTGAAGTGGTCCGGTGATGACCCGCATTGGTTCGGCCGACCCTATTTCATCGTGCCCCAATTACAAGGCGATGTGGTTCGTCTCGATGGCGCAGCATGGGTCACCGATCTCGATGCAAGCACGCGTAAGGACATGGCCAGACAGGCTATCGATGCCCTCGTATGCATTAACAAGGTTGACTGGAAGCAGGCGCCTTACCTGGGAGCACCGGTCGCGCAGGACGCGGATGTCGTCAGATGGGATAGATTCGTCGACAAGGCGGCAGAGCCACAGAGTCTTCAGCTAGTGCCTGCAGTGAGGGAGATGTTGTTGCAGCAACTGCCTGCAGAGGCTCCGGTGGGAATATTCCACGGGGATTTTCAGTGGTCGAATCTGTTTTATTCGAAACAGGGCAAATTGCTGGCGGTAATCGATTGGGAATTGGTCGGGGTCGGCGCCGTACTCAACGACATCGGTTGGTTTGCTACCTTCAATGACCCGACGGCCTGGGCGGATGCCGCCCATCGAGGTTATTATATGCCGCAGGCAGAAGAGCTGATCGCGATGTATATCGACGCTTACGGGGAAGTTCTGCCAGATATCGATTGGTATAGAGCGCTGGCTGCCTATAAGTTTGCCATCATCACGGGATTTAACCTGATGCTGCATCGACGTGGCAAACGTCATGACCCCATGTGGGAGACCACGAAAGACTCGATGCAGACACTGTTGCGCAGAGCCCATGAACTACTGAATTGACTTGTCACTATGCTAGACTCGCCTTCGTCTCGCCATGTTAATACCAAATGCCTCTGGGGGGGTTAATACCATTGATACCGCAACAACTATCTCGCCACGCCTTTCTAAGAACAACGGGTGTTGCGGAGGCAGGAGTCATCAATTACTCGCTTTCGAAGACCGGCATGCATGGCAGCCTCCGTTTGGATTTTATGATGCGTATCATGCGGAACAGGGGGAGTAGGCATGGCTCAGGCGCTTGATAATTCTCCGTCCTACCCGAGCGGGGAAGCCGTAGATTTCGTCGTGGTGGGTTCCGGTTCTGCCGGTGGCATCATGGCGAAAGAATTATCGATGGCTGGATTTTCGGTAGTCATCCTGGAGCAGGGACCTCACCTGCAGGCGGCCGATTTCACCCACGATGAATGGTCGATCAAGCATAATTTTGAGCTCGAATGGGATTGGCGCAAGGGTCATCCGCAGACTTTCAGAAGAACCGAGAATGAAACCGCCGTAGTGGGGGACTCGTCGCTGCGTTATGCGCACAATGTCGGTGGCAGCAGTGTGCATTATTCCGGCAATTTCTGGCGCCTGCGGGAAATCGATTTCATCGAGGCCAGTGTGCGCGGCCCTATCGCCGGCACCAATTTTGTCGACTGGCCTATCACCTACGCTGAGTTGGAACCCTATTACACGAAGGTGGATTGGGAGATCGGTCTATCGGGCTTGCAGGGTCCCTGGGATCCGCCACGTTCACGTGACTACCCGTGTCCACCGATGCCAGTCAAATCGCCCGGCGTGTTACTGGAACGGGCGGCTAAGAAACTCGGTTATACTCCCTATCCGGCGCCAGTTGCGATTCTTTCCCAGCCACACAATGGTCGCCCCGGCTGCATACATTGTGGGTTCTGCAATGGCTATGGCTGCGAGGTGAACGCGAAGTCTTCTACCGCGGTAACCATGCTGCCGCTGGCGCTGGCCTCGGGTAACTGTGAGCTCAGAACCGAATGTACAGTTTCCCGGATAAACACCAATGCAGTGGGGCGCGTCACGGAAGTAGTATATTGGGAAGCGGACGGCACCGAAGTGGCGCAGCGCGCAAATGCAGTCGTGCTGTGTGCCAATGGTGCCGAGACACCTCGATTACTGCTCATGTCTGCCACCGGTAGTTTCCCGGACGGCCTGGCAAATTCCAGCGGCATGGTTGGCAAGAATCTGATGTTTAACGGCTATACTCAGGTCATCGGCCTGTTTGACGAACCCATTCATGCCTACAAGAGTGTCCCGGTAACGCGCGTCGTCCATGATTTTTGGACTCTCGATGAAAGCCTTGGCTTTTACGGCGGTGGTGGTATCGACTCACGCCATCCCTACGGCGGTAACCTGATTGCGGCCGGCCTCGGTGGTGGATTGTTTGGCGGTCCGTCCTGGGGTAGTGATTACAAGCGGTCCTTGCGGCAGCTGTTCACCCATAGCTGCTCCTTCGACGGTCACACCACCTCCTTGCCCCTGGCTTCCAATAACGTCACCCTGGACCCCAATGTTCAAGACATGTGGGGCCGACCGGCGATCAGAGTCACCTATATGGATCATGCCGATGACTTCGCCACCATGAAATATATTCTCGAACGCTCAATGGAATTAATGGATGCGGCAGGGGCCATTCGGAAGCTTGGTTCTTACAATGAAAACGGGTCGGTGTGGACCCAGCATCTGCTGGGCACCTGTCGCATGGGGAATGATCCGGGGACGTCGGTGGTGGACAAATTTAATCGCGCCCACGACATCCCTAACCTTTTCATGGTTGACGGCAGTAGCATGGTGAGTTCTAGCCGTGGCCAGCCCACCATGACCATCATGGCGCTGGCGTTCAGAGCCGCTGATAATATTATCCAGGCAGCACGGCGGGGTGAAATCTAGCAAGCCTCATCGCGCCGTGATACCCAGCGCTCCGCATATTTCCTGCAAGACCTCCTGCCCATGGCCTTAACTACACAGCTGCCACTACCGCAATAATTTCTTATTTCCCTTACATCTGGCAACAATCGTCACCCCGTTGCCCGGGATTATTGATCGGCTTTGGATTTAACCCTGGCGTACACTTCGGAACTGCCATCTTTGTTCATCAGGATAATATCGTAGGCGATGAAACGGTCGCCCATTTCCATTCCCGGGGCGCCCATGGGCATACCCGGTACCGCGAGTCCCAATGCATTGGGCGGCGGAGACTCGAGGAATCGGCTTATGTATTTTGCAGGAATATGACCTTCGAATACAAAGCCTTCCTTGGTGACAGCGGTGTGGCAGGATTGCCATTTTGGCAATACCCCCGAATCCTCTTTCACTCCGTTCATGTCCCGAGGGTGAATTATTTTAGAGGCGAAACCACGCTGGTCCATGTGTTCGATCCAGCCTACGCAGCAGCCACAGGTTTCGAGCTTGTAGACATCGAGCGTGATGTCATCGAGTGACTGCGCCGATAAGCCTGTGCCGGTCAGGGCTATTGCGGCGCAGAAAAGCAATGCCGCCGTTAGACTGGCAGGGCTGAAAAATTTGATATGTAGATGGGTTTGCATATTCGACTCCGAATGAATAAAACAGATCTGGCAACATGACTCCCAGATAGATGCCAATTGTTACATTACTTGATCATAAACGAAATATTTTCCACCGGCACCACCAGTACTGTCGCCATTTCATTGTCATAGAACAAGGAAAAGCGTGTAGTGGCTCCCAGCAGTGCCAAGGGTGCTCCGCTGCGAGCCTGTCGGAGTCGGAAATTCAAACCCGGTATGCGGAGCTGTTTCCCGACTTAATCCCAGCGGCGTTGTAAACGGCAAGAAATTGAACCGCCAATACCGCAAAATTCGAGACAGAAATGAAGTAGAAAATCGGATCTGTATACCTGATATTGGTTTTCTTCTCCTGCCCGCTCCCTTGTTAGGGTATCGTCCCGCTGGTGCTTAGCCTGATCCGATACAGCCCGGTTCGCGCCGTCATGTACAGGGTGCTGCCATCGTCACCCCAGGCAACGTTGGCTGGCACTTCATCGGGTTTTATCGTGCCCAGGTGTTTGCCGCTGGCATCGAAGATCCATACGCCGCCCGGACCGGTGGCAAAGAGATTGCCAGCCACATCAACCTTGAGCCCGTCTGCGGCCCCGGTTTCATTCTGATCATTGACATCGTAGAACACACGAGCAGTGCCAAGTGTCCCATCATCCTTGACAGCATAGGCCATCCATACCTTGTTCTCAGCATCGGAATTGGCCACGTAGAGGGTTCTCTCGTCTGGTGAAAAGGCGATGCCGTTGGGTCGGGTCTGGCCGCTTTCCAATAGTTCGAGTTCTCCATCGGGACTGAGCCGGTAGATGCCATTGAAGCCCAGTTCTCTTGCCGGGTCGTCTTCGAGTCCCGCCAGGCCATAGGGAGGATCGGTAAAGTAGAGCCATCCGTCTGATCGATAGGCTGAATCATTAGGGCTGTTCAGACGTTTCCCCTGGTAGTTGTCTGCTAACACCACGGTGTTCCCGTTCTCAATTCGGGAAACCTGTCGATTGCCATGCTCCATCAGAATCAGCCGTCCCTGGGAGTCGATGTTGAGTCCATTGGAGCCCACCGAAGAAGTTTCACTCTCGCCTTCGAATACCGGTTGCATGAACGTACTCAATCCTTCGGCATCATCCCAGATGTGAATCGCGTTGTTGCGCAGATCGCTAAACATCAGATGACCGAAGCGTCGATGCCAGACCGGACCTTCGGTAAACGCGAAGCCGCCACTGAGTTTTTCGATACGGGCGTTGGCGGGAACCAGTGCATCCATTGCCGGATCGATTCTTAGCAGGGTGCCGGCACCGCCGGCGCTGGTCTGGGAAATGGCGTTACTGGTGGGCAGTAAAGCTATGAAGATGGTCATTATGAAAGACAAATGGGGTTTCATGATCTAGCTCCAATGTTGAGGAAAACCGTCAGGGTAAATTCTCAGCTACTCTCTGCTCGGCAGAACCATCGATAAAGTGTACATTATCGATGCGTTCAAAATCCCTTAAGCCTGGACCGTGGCCCGGCAGGGTCAACTCGAAATCGAGTTGGAAGCGTGCATATTTGCATGTTCTCATTACTATTTTTAGTGCTTCGGCTACATTAGACCAGCAGGCATGGGCTTGTGAAGTTAAATTTGGCTAATGCCAGGATCTATGTTGCTGCAGCTCTCGCTGGAAATACACTGCTGACTGAGGCAGAATCGGGGCATAGTAAGAGTAATGATAGGGGACACCACCATGAAACGGCTCCTCTCAATTTCTTTAAATTGACGTTCACCGAGCGCTTCACGAGGTTGGATGAGAACACTCTGGAGCGTGAGTATACCGTCGACGGTGCAACCACTCTGGAGTATGAGTATACCGTCGATGGTGCAAACGCAAAATTGGTACTGATATCTAATTCTGATTAAAAAGGGGAATGACAATGATTGTATTAGTCGCGGGGGTAAACTGGATAGCCGTAGCCGTCAGCACGGTACTTTGCTTCGGTCTAGGTGCGCTGTGGTACTCGCCAAAACTGTTCGGTGTAAAATGGGCTGCAGGTGTTGGTATCGAAATTGGAGCTGAAGTCAAGCAACCCATGGCCGCATTGGTCATGCAATTGCTGGGTATCTTCTTGCTGGCCTGGATTATTGCCCTGGCCATAGCCAACGATGCGATGCCCATAGCTGTGCTGTTTGCGGCAACCAGTGCCTGCCTGTTAATGGCCGGCAGCATGTTCGGCCAAAACAGCCGCTACGCCACAGTCGCCGAGGGCAGCTTCGTGATGGCAATGGCGGTGATCATGATCATCTGTCAGTCCTTATTCTAAACCGAGCTGGCGGGACTCATACACCCAATCCATCGGCGGGATTCTGACACTCAACCCCCGGCCATGACTACAAGATCATAAAGGCCGGCGGCAATTCGTAGCTTAAGTACGACATCCAGATAAAACCAGTTACCACGGGAATCAGTAGCCGGCCATAGGGCTTCTTCCACCAAGGCAGGTTGTTGATCAACCACGCCATCGCCAACAGGCTGGAAATCATCGCCACAAAATAAGAATACAAAAACAAGATACGCTATATTTGATAATTGAATGACAAGTAATTATTCTGCTCTTTAATGGAACAGCGCGATACATATACGGACAGTCCGCTCGCCGCGCCGGTAAGTGCTAGAACGAGGATCCGGTCGATCGACACGCTACGCGGTGTCGCCTTGTTTGGCATTCTACTGCTGAACATCATCGCCTTTGCCTTTCCCCTCGCCGCCTATTCGGACCCCCAGGTCGATGGCAGTACCGAGGGGATTAATCTCGCGACCTTCATGGTCATCGATATTTTCTTCGAAGGCAGTATGCGGGTCATCTTCTCCATGTTGTTCGGTGCCGGTCTGCTCATCTTTGTGGCCAAGCCCGCCACCGATCCAGCCCTGATCAAACGACTGTTCTACCGCCGCACCTGGATACTCATCGGCTTCGGCCTGTTTAACGCCTATATCCTGGTTTGGGTGGGAGACATTCTGTATGCCTATGGAGTGGCGGGCCTGATACTCTATTTTTTCAGAAACCTGTCCGCGAGAAAGCTGGTGGCATGCAGTCTGCTCATAACCGCCTTCCTGGGCGTGCTGCATACCGGCTTCCACTTCAATATCAGAGCCCAACGCGTGGAAGTAGTGGCCATTGAGTCCCTGCCTGCTGGCACCGCGCTAAGCCAGGAACAGGAAGCCACCATGGAACAATGGGATCAATTTCTGGTCGGGCAATTGGCCACGCCGGAATTGATTCGGGAAGAGCTGGAGGTGAAAAAGTCCGGATATGTGGATAATTTTATCGGCGCGGCAGCGATCAATATATTCATCCAGACCACTGCGCTGGTTTTTAATATCTTCTGGGATACACTATCGATGATGCTACTGGGCATGGCCTTTATGAAATGGGGCTGGTTCGACGCTTCCCGCAGCCTGCGGTTTTATTCCGGGGCGATGTTGATTGGATTCGGTATTGGCTTGCCACTCAATGCCTGGGAGACCATTAGCTTCGTCAACAGCGGATTCGAGCCTTATTGGTCGGCCTTCAATCGACCCACATACGACATCGGTCGTTTAAGCCTGGCGCTGGGCTACATCGGCCTGGTGATGATGATCTGCAAGGCTGGTATTTTCTCGGCAATCCGTTCGGCACTGGCGGCAGTTGGGCAGATGGCACTGACCAACTACCTTGGGCAATCGATTATTTGCAATCTAGTTTTTCTCGGCTTCGGCCTGGGTCTGGTTGGAGAGCTTGAGCGCTATCAGCTTTACTACGTGGTGTTTGCAGTGTGGTTATCGCAATTGATCTTCAGCGTCCTCTGGTTGCGGCGCTATCGTTTTGGCCCGGCCGAGTGGTTATGGCGTAGCCTCACCTACCGGGTCAGACAGCCACTTCGTCTATGATGGCGGCGGCCGTGGAATCCACTCCGCGGCCGCTGCCAATTGTCCATATGCCTTAGGGCTTTTGCAGCCGCAAGATGAATCTGTCTGTTTTGCCTCGAATACTGGAATCGAAGACCATCTTGCTACGATCATCGTCCGGATTGCGCAGCAGGTCTGAAGTAGCTGCTATGGTGAAACCCGCCGCTTCAGCCGCGGCTCTGGTGACTGATTCGTTGCCCCGATGCAGCGCCCTGTTATCGTTGGCTGGATTGCTCGAATGTTCGATTATTCCCAGCACAGCGCCCGGCTTCAATACTGTATACAAGGCAGCCAGAAACTCCGTGGTTCTGCTATCGGTGTCAGCATTGGTCATCTCGTGCATTTCCAGCGCCAGAATCGCTGCGTCTATGGAATTTGCCGCCAATCCAAGGTCCGAGAAATCCTTCTCCAGCCTCTCTACATTCGCCAGTCGGTTATTGGCCAATCTCGCATCGATGGCGCCGGCGGTGCGTGTGCCCCGCTCTCCGGTCAGGGACGCCGGAGGATTTTGCATATATACCTTGCCAGATGCACCCACGGCATGGGACAACACTTCTGTGTAATAGCCGGCCGCGGCGATCAGGTCGATAACCGTCATGCCCTCGTCTATCCCCAGAAAATCGACTACGTAGGCCGGTTTACGACCAGCGTCTCTGGCTTTGTCTGCATCTGCTCTGCTTGCTGAATTGCTAAGCGCCGCGCTCAAGGCGGCGGTATCCAGGGCTTGTACCGAGCCGGATAAGAACGCCAATACGGCGATAGAGGCGGTGATAATTGATTTCATAAGGAGTACCTTTTTCATTAACAAGTTACCGCCAATTCTTCTGCTGGCGGTTCACAGTGGTCCAACTGACTGCAGCCTGACAGAATACGCCGAATTCCACCGCAGGGGAACAAGGATGCGCATTGCTGGGTCGGCGGCAAAAATGAGCCGCCAGTTCCGCTATACTTGGCCTTGCCTGTAATTTCAATCCCTTTAATTAATATTAGAGCCTATAGCTTATGAATTTTAACTTTCTCCGCGTCGAACGCGATGGCGTTGTTGCAAACATTCAATTGCAACGCCCAGAGTGTGGCAATGCCCTCAGCCTGAAGTTAATGAGGGAAATCATTCAGGCATGCGAGTCCTTCAAATACGATACCGGGACGCGGGTCGTCATCTTTCGCGGCGCAGGCAGGAACTTTTGCGTGGGCGCAGATCTGAGGGACCCGGATCGCAAGTCCGCGGATGAGGTTGACCTGCTTGAGCGTTCCCGGGCGACCCAGCTTGGAACAGACCTGATTGCAGCGATCCTGGGTATAAACCAGATTACGATCGCCGCCGTACAAGGTGCAGCAGCGGGTGGAGGCGCATGTATTGCCAGTGCCTGTGATTTTCGCATCGGCACCGGGGATTGCAGAATTGGATATCCGGAGGTGAAGCTGGGCATGAACCTCAGTTGGGGCGCCTTGCCACTCTGTTACGACCTGATCGGACCGGCAAGAGCCAAGCGCATGGTAATCGGCGGCGAGCTTGAGGCCGCAGAGGATTTGCTGGCCTGGGGATTTGTGGATGAACTGGTGGCAGCAGATGATCTGGATGGCGCGGTGCAGGAGATGGCGCAGTTCTATGCCGATCGACCCGCCTTGGCCGCGCAGATGATCAAGCGCGGCTTGAATGCCATTCAGTCGGCAGCGAGTGCTGGGGTCATGCATATGGACGGCCACCAGTTTGCCCTTGCGAGTCAGAGCGATGAATATGAAAAACAGCGAGTCGCATTCTTTAATAGGAACCGTTGAAAATCATGATTTTCGCCTGCCGCCCGGCCAGGTTGTTTTAACCAGGCCAATCACGTACCATGCTCGCCGGCTTCCCAGCGGCTCTGATCACTGCCTGTTTTCTGCCCGGTCACACCAGAGTTGGTGCGCGTTCCTGCTGTGACACTCCGCTAGTCGAAGTCCACTCACTATCGAATCAAATCAGACGATCCTTAGCACTTCCTGGCCAGGATCACGATGCCAGACCCATGATATTAGACCGACTGCATTTTAATAAGGACACGACCCGGGAGCTCATGCATATCGCGCTGCCGATGGTGGTTTCCCAGGGCACCTTCGCGGTAATGATCTTTACCGATCGTTACTTCATGTCGCAGATCGATCCAACCCATATGTCGGCGGCGCTGGGCGGCGGTGTGGCGGTATTTTTTTCCTTCTGTTTTTTTTCCGGGGTGTTTTCCTATGCCAACGCCCTGACTGCCCAATATTTGGGAGCCGGTGAGATTGAGAAGTGCCCGAAGGTGGTCAGCCAGGGGCTTATCATGACGGTCATGAGCGTTCCACTGCTCGCCATCATCGCAGTACTGGTTGCAGGAATCTTTGAGGGCATGGGCCACGATCCGGTGCAGGTGGAACTTGAGCGCAGTTATTACCTTATTCTGATGATGGGAGTAGTGATAACTCTCGCCAAAATTTGTATTTCTTCCTACTTCGCCGGTATCGGTCGCAGCAAGATAGTGATGGTATGTGATGTCTGCGGACTGATTCTCAATGTACCACTTAGCTATGCTATGGTATTTGGTGAGTTTGGATTTCCAGAGCTCGGGATCGAAGGCGCCGCGATTTCGACCATTATCGCGACCTTGTTTGCATTCCTGCTGTTTGTCTATTTCTACCTGCGGAAAGAGCATAGAGACAAATTCAAGGTCATGCAGTCATTCAAACTCGACAGGAGAATCTTGCGTCGATTCATGCGCCTGGGATTGCCATCCGGTGCGGAATTATTCCTGAATGTGGCCGCCTTCAATATCTTCCTGTTGATGTTCCAAGGCTATGGCATCGTGGAAGGCGCATCCGCAGCCATCGTCTTCAATTGGGACATTCTGTCGTTCGTACCCATGGTGGGGCTGAATATAGGCGTAGTCAGCCTGATCGGACGCTTTGTCGGCGCCAGGGACATGGAGCGCACCAACGAGGTGATCTCTGCCGCTTTCATGTTGGGCCTCACCTACTCGGCGGTATTGGCTGTCACCTATATCACCTTCAGGTTTGCGCTGGTGGCAGTTTTTGCGCCACCGGTGGGGGATTTCAGTGAGATTCTGCAGCTGGCGGGTTTTATGATGGTTGGACTCTCCAGTTATGCGATGGCAGATGCCGTTATTCAGGTATGCGGTGGCGTCTTGCGCGGGGCGGGAGATACCCGCTGGCTGATGATTGCATCGGTCTCCCTGCACTGGGTGATGCTGGTGGCGCAATATTTTATTATCCGGGTGTTTGAGTGGGGCCCCAGGGCATCCTGGATTGCATTTGTCGTGCTGATTCTGGTTATCGCCGTGGTTTATGCGTGGCGGCTACAGAGTGGGCATTGGCGAGATGCAGAGGCGTTAAACCGAGTCATGGCGGAAGCTTGATTCCTCTCAAGTGGCGCCGACTCGAAGCGTTTCTCTGAAGGCCTCTCATGGTCTGGAGCATAAGCTGGCGCCAGTCGACTCAGATCTTCTTTTATCTCATCCTCACTTGCAGCAGTGCCCATAAGCAGATAGCCTTTCCGGCTCAAGTCCCGAAACTCCGGCTAAAGGGTTGATTATGAGAAGATTCCGATTATATTCCGCCGTCGCAGCACTGGCAGTTGTGGCTTTGTCGTCACTGACCGCTGTCTTGTCTCAGTCTCAAAATTCAGTGCAATACTCCCAGGGTCTGTTAAACCAGAAGAGTAACTTTAGTCGTGGCGCCGCTGCTGCCATGTCGAAGCCCTTCCGTGGGGTCGCCACCAGTGCTGGTATCGTCGAGGGTTTGTTCCCGGTTCGCAGTACTGGTTTATCTGCTGCGCCAGTGCGCATTGCCGCGGAGGATTTTTTGGCGACTCTCGATTCCGGGGAGCTGAGCCGGGCACAATTCGCGATCGACGACCTGGAATGGCGTAACTGGTCTAACGTCGATGTGGGGATCTTCGCCCGCCACGGCATTAGTCTGGAAGAGATGACGGAGCCGCAAAAATCGGCAGCCTGGAACCTGCTGCGGGTCGCACTAAGTGCCGAGGGACTGGATCAGACCGAAAAGATCATGAGAACCGAGCAGGCCCTGTTGGAAATCAATGGCGAGCCGATTCGTTATGGCGAGGAGAAATATTATCTGACGTTTATGGGCATTCCGTCGGCGAGCGAGCCCTGGGGCTTTCAGTTGGATGGTCACCACCTGGTCGTCAATTATTTTGTGCTGGGAGATCAGGTCGTCATGACGCCGGCTTTTTACGGTGGCGAGCCGGTATTCACGGAAACCGGCAAGTATGCCGGTAACGAGATTCTGCAGGAACAACAGAACCTGGGTTTGGCGCTGATGCAGTCACTGAATCCGTCGCAACAAGGACGCGCCACCATCAAGAAGGCCAAGACCGGTAATGATAATCAGGCAGAGGCGAACAAGGATAACTTGACCCTGGACTTCGAAGGTATTGCCGGCAGCGATCTCAGTAGCGCGCAAAAACTGGGCTTGCTGGAGGTGGTTCGCTCATTCGTCGGCAAGCTGCGAGATACTCACGCGAAGGTGACCATGGATGAAATTAGCCAGCATATCGACAATACCTATTTCGCCTGGATCGGCGCGGCAGAAGACAATTCGGTTTTTTATTACAGAATTCACAGCCCCGTAATCCTTATCGAATTCGATCATGAGAATCCGGTGGGTACGCGTCAGAAAAATACACCTGGCACCCCAACCAGGGACCATATTCATGCTGTGGTTAGAACACCGAACGGTAATGATTACGGCAAGGACTTGCTGGCGCAGCATCTGGCTACACATCCACATTAACTGGGAAAGCTGGCACATTTAGTATTCGTCAGGCGGAGAATTCTCGTGATCAAATTTGATAACACCAGTGCCTCGATATTTCGCAAATCATTTCTCACGACGACAATGGTTGGACTCACTATTTGCAGCAACCTTGTTAGCGCCCAATCCGCGAACCCATTCGGCGTTCCCACCGAGAAAGCACCCAACCCCGCAGCAAATATTGTCGCTGCGCCAGGTTCTCGCGGCCAGGGTTGGCTAGGGCAGGGTCGCTCAGAGGTGATTGCCCGTCATGGCATGGTGGCAACCAGCGACCCACTGGCGGCGCAGGCAGGCTTGGAAATTCTCAGGCAGGGCGGAAACGCCATCGATGCGGCGGTGGCCGCGGCGGCCGTGCTGGATGTGACCTCACAAAATGATACCGGCATCGCCGGTGATCTCTTCGCCCTGGTCTGGAGTGCCCGGGACAAGAGGCTATACGCGCTTAATTCGGCGGGCTGGGCACCGGCGCTCTGGACACCAGAGTATTTCAAGCAACAGCTTGGAGTAGGAAGAGTTCCAGGGACTGGCGTCAACGCGGCCACGGTGCCGGGTGCGATCTCGGGATATGACGCATTGCTAACTCGCTTCGGCACCATGGGCTTCAAGCAGACCTTTGAGCGGGCGGCACAACTGGCCGAGGAAGGCTGGGGACAGGCGGAACGTCGCCACCGAGATCTCGGTAGCGTGCGAACCAAGCTGCGCAACGACGCCGACTCCAATGCCGTGTTCCTAAATGACGGCGAGGTGCCGCCGCTGTACAGCATTGTTCGTAATCCGGATCTCGCATCTGCTTTGCGCTTAATCCAGCAACAAGGACGCGATGCGTTTTATAAGGGCGCCATCGCCAATGCCATCGTGGCGAAGATGCAGGCGGACGGCGGTGTAATGACGCATGAGGATCTGGCGGAATATAGCTCGGAATGGATAGAGCCCCTTAGCACAAACTATCATGGCTATGACGTCTTTCAGTTGCCACCCCCGGGACAGGGCTTCGCCGCGCTGGAGATGCTGAATATTCTGGAGGTGTGCGCGCCGGTTCACGACGTCAACCTGGCGACGCTGGGACCCGCAAATCCGGATTACTGGCATTTCATGGTGGAAGCGAAGAAGCTCGCCTATTCAGATCTACAGGCATACAACGGTGATCCCCTGTTCGGCGATATCCCGGTAAAGAAACTGTTATCGAAATCCTACGCTGCAACTTTGTGTGACCGCATTGATATGGATGTGGCCTCGGTGCCTTCCGTCACCGGTGGGCTGGACGGGGGCACAATATATCTGACCACTGCCGATCGCTGGGGCAACATGGTTTCGTTAATCCACAGCGTCTTTTCGGTGTACGGCAGCGGCGCGACGATTCCCCCCTATGGCATGATATTGCACAATCGCGGCGTCGCCTTCTCTCTGGAGGAAGGTCATCCCAATGTAGTCGCCCCCCACAAACGCCCCTTTCATTCCATCATCGCTGGCTTCGTTATGAAAGATGGCGAGCCGTTAATGACTTTTGGCAATATGGGTGGCTCGGTGCAACCGGAGACGCATGTTCAACATATGGTGAATGTTATAGACAATGGCATGAACATACAGATGACTACAGATGCTGCCCGTTTCACCCATAGCCAGAACAGTAATGTGTTGTCGATGGAGTCCAGTCTTTATAATCTGGTGGGCACCGCGTTGCGAGCCAAGGGTCACAGGGTGGCATCGGTGGATGGCAGTCGCGTTGGCGGTTACCAGGGCATCCTCTTTACAAAAGATGGTTCCCTGCCAGAACCTGTATTCAGCATGCAGAGTATAGCCGAAGATCATCCGGTAAATGGGGTATACAGAGCAGGTTCCGATCACCGCAAAGACGGTCAAGCAGTTGGTTGGTGAATCTGTCTCAGGCTGTCAGCTTAGTACTCCGACACCTTCTCGGCTTGTTATTACGAATGAATCTAAACTACCGTGATGTTGGCCCATAGCCGCCGGATAGTAGCTCTTTATCAAACAAACCCTGGTCAGCCTGTCGATGACAATCCTCACAGGGGCTGAAAAAATCCCAACCCAGATCCACCCCTTCAATTAACTCCAGTTCCGACTCGTGAGCTTGCTGAAAACCTGGTAGCTCGACGATCCTCAGGGGCGGGTCGTTCGGCATATTTCTGAGCAACACACTCCACTTGGCGTTCTGCCCCGGCTTTAATGCATTCTCTACCAGGTAATTAGAGACGTAGGTAGCGGTTTCCTCATCTGTCTCGGCATTATCTTCGAAGTGATCTTCCAGGTTCTGCATAATTCCCAACCAGCTACTAACAGGTAATAGACCGGGTGGATAGGCGTAATGGCAGGCTCCACATTCATCTTCATAGAGTTCATCGGGTTGATACACTGGCTCGTTTTCCACGCCATAGACAATTATTCCGCCAACACCGAATAGCAGCACCGCGCTCAGAAACGCGGCTCCGATTATCTGTGCTGTGCTATTTACCTGCTCCTGCATTTTGAAAACCTTTTTCATTAGCCGTCTCAAAACGAAAAATTTACCGGCTCTTACAATCTAATCCTGTGTTCTCACAATACAACGATCTACTGCTGGCTAAGCCACAATAGAATATCGCCCTTCTCCTGCGCTGTACATACTCGTCCATAGGTCCATTTACAATTGCGTAAAAACCATTTGTTAATTTTTCTTCTTTCAGTCAGGCGCTCGGGATTTACCGACGGTGCCATTGGCTCTATCAGTTCCCCGGTTTTGTAGTGGCTGCCGGTAACAAAAAGCGATTCGCCATGACAGGATTCGCAACTTCGTCCGTTGGGCTGTGGGGCACTCCAGGTTGCAAGTCCTGCTTGGACGCTGAATGGGCCAGTTGCCTCCACGGAGAATTCTTCCAACATGGCATCAGATACTTCGGTAGCCTGCATGACCACTGCCGTTAGCAGCAGCGGTACCAGGATCAAAACTTTTAGCAAAGCATTTGATGATTGGCCAATCAAGACCGCTCTCCTTTATATTCTTCTACCTTGGTTTCTTTGCGCTTGTTTTTGTACCCAGTGAGCATAGACCTGGTCAAGTTTTCGCCATAAAGGTAACTACTAAATAGCACCCCGCCCACATGCACAACTATCAGTACTAGGGACAAATCTGCAGAGTATTCATGTACTTCTGCCAGCAAACCGCCTGGCCAGGACATCACAATGGTATCAGCCAGCGGACCACTGCCTTCCAACGCATACAGTGCGATACCGGACAGGGCGGTTAGCAGCAATGTCGCCAACAAGGCTACCGTCATCGCCGCCCCCGCCGGATTATGCCCTCGGTAAGAGCTAGCCTGTCCTCGTGCTAGCTGCATAACATAGCGAATTGATTTCCGGGGCCACACGGCGAAATTTCTAAATCGCGCAGACTCCGACCCGATCACTCCCCAGACTACTCGAAACAGCACCAGCAGGGCGACAGTGTAACCGACATGAGTGTGCAGCCTTAAACCAGCTCCCTCCAGAAAATAGGCCAATAGGAAGAAAATTGCCAGCGACCAATGAAAGACTCGAACCAACAAATCCCACACCAAGGTTGAATTATTCTCTTGAGGTTCGATAGCCGGTTGCTCGACTGCTTGCTTTTTAGTTGGCTTCAAAATATGCCCTGGGTCGCTCCTGGTCCAGCCAAGGGGTAGGCCACGTGGGCCTGGGACCAGTGTTGTTGTACCACTGTTTTCTAACCATCTTCAAGAATCAAATTTCGTATGTGCCTAAAATTTGGTAATTCACTTACTGGTCTACAGCTGATGAGAGGTGTAGTCTATTAGATCACGTGCAGATTTGAATCCGACTCCGGCAATATGAACACAGAATCAGTTAGTTCTCGCATTAAACTATCGGCACTTTTCAGCCTTGCCCTGTCGTCCTGTTGTGTCTCAACGCTGTCCCTCGCTCAAGCTGACTATTCGCTGGTTAATGTTCGGGACACGGTACACATTGTTAATTGTGGAAGCTGTCATTTACCTTATTCACCAGCTTTATTACCCATGCAGAGCTGGTTGGGCATCATGACCGGATTAGACCATCACTTTGGTGAGGTGGTGGAATTGAGCGAAGATAATTTGAATCACATCCTCGCCTATCTGGAAATATATGCCCTGCAACAAGGCCAGCAATCCGTTATGGGCCAACTAGCCAAGGGCCTGTCCGAAAATCCTCCACTGCGTATAACTGAACTGCCTGCCTTTGTTGAATTGCACAGCACCGCCGAAGAACTGCTCGGCGTAGATAGGCTGGAAAGAACCTCCTTCAGCTCCTGCGAGAGTTGTCACCGCGCCGCGGCGAGTCACATCTTCGATAAGGCGCTGTTGCAGGTAGGGACGGGCGATGGCCCACTAAGCGATTACAAATGAGTCAGCCGCTCTGGCAAACCGCTTGAATCAATTTCAGTTACCATAAAAAAGGGCGCAGTGAGCGCCCTTCCTGGTGTTTTAGTTTTGCTTAACGAATTATCTATAGCTACGCTATAGACTCGTCGACTGCCAACTAGTTGGTTGCAAGCCCATCGACGCCCGCATTGGGATCGTAATTCGGATCGATACAGAAGATCTCCAGTACACCGCCTTCGAGAGCCGCTGGCGGGAGAGGATTGTTGGAAGCACAAACTTTTCCATCGGCACTGAAAACCATATCCCGCGTATAGGTGCCAGTAAGTGGCATGGGATAGACGATGAATCGTTCTTCACTCGGAATGAAGCGATAGGTTCGGTCGGTCATGTTTTCGTTGATCCAGATATCCTGAGTGTCTGGATGCACGCCTAGCGCATAAGGCGCCGGCCGAATACCTTTAGCAAATCCCGGCATGTCATAGACCGTGACGTCAAAGCCGGAGGACACATCGACTTTAGCCAATTGTCCTTCGGAATAGCCTGACACCCAGAGCGTACCTTCCTTGTCGAAACGCATACGGCGAGGACCGCGAATGACAGAGTCATACTCGGTGATCTCCAGAGTTTCCGGATCAATTCGTCCGATCTTGTCGGCGAACAGGCGCCCGTACCACATAGCATCATCGATTGGATTGATATCAACCCCGTAAGGCTGCGAGGCATCGCTGAGAATGCCATTGCCTACTCTACCGCCTGGTAAATCGATGATGGTGAATTCACCTGTAGTAGGATCGAGTTTTCCAACGTGCTCAGACCCGGCAAAGGTAATCCAGACATCCCCACTCTTGCTTGTGCGCAGCGTGTGGGGGTAGCGGGCACCGGAATCTTCGGGAACCTTGAAAGACGGCTCCCACTGATCAGTGGAGGGGTTAAATACACCGATGCTGGTGTCGTTGGTGTTAGTAACGTAGTACTTGCCATCCAGTCCGAAAGCCAATGAGTGTGGGCCCTTCGCCAGACTGGGATCGAACTCACCTAAATCATCATTGCTCACGATAGGTGAGCCCAGGTGATATTTCATCGCCAAGGAGTCTTTCTGCTGTACGTATTTGGATTCACCGGTTTCCGGATCGGTAACCACCATGTGATCGAAGACCTGATCGACAGTGTAGATTATACCTGTGTCAGGATGAATGATTGAATCGTGTGGTACGTAAGCCGGAGTAATGGCATATTCATAGATCTTCGCCGTAGCCAGTGCTTCGTCAATCGGAAACTGTGGCCGTAGCATCAGCGGCTCGTCGGTAAAACCTTCTGCCAATAATTTAACCCGTTCGTCTCTCAACTCTTCATCGAAATTTCGATACATGCGATGCATTCGAATGGTAGTTGCCAGCCAATATTCCGCATTTCCGGGATGGCGGCTGTAGTTGTTGCCAAGCTGGTGACAGGACAGGCAGTCGCGCTGAAACTGGTAGCGATTGAAATTGGCATCATCGCCTTCTTCGAAAGGCAGGCTGCCAAAATGATAGGCCGCCGGCAGGCTATTGGAGATTTCCATCAGGTTAATCATGGGTTCCATGACCAGATCCACGTTGGCATTGTCGGTCAACGTGACGCTTGCCATTTTATCTTTGAAGTAGGGCAGACGTGTCCTGATGCTGAGTGCCCCTTCTAATATCGTTACCAGCTTGTACTCACCTTCAGCGTTGGTATAGACAGCCTCAGAGACGACGGACTGGGCGTCAGTGACTCTGACCAGAACTCCATGCATGGGATTGCCTTCGGTGTCTTTAATGACACCGAATAGGGTATTGGCATTGGCAGTCATCGTTAGCAAGGCGCTGATGATGAGGCTCATTGATAAAATAATCTTTTTCACGGCTAAGCTCCCACTTGTGGTTCGAACTACTTGTTCATTCAATTTATTCTAGCTAATTCTTGTCAATTTGAAGATTCGCTAAATATACATTATTTTTGCGCGAATCACCCCAATAAAGACCTCGGATAGGTCAAAAACAGTGTCTTTCAGCGCCCATTTCACGACTCGCGTCTAGGTTTGCCATCGAGGTCTGTGCCTACGCCATCATCTCCAATCATTTCCACTTGGTGCTGCATGTGGATGCTGAAGCGGTAGAATCCTGGGCCTTTGATGAAGTTATCAATCGCTGGATAATGCTCCACAAAGGATCTGCTGTGGGGCACAAGTACAAAGCAGGCAAAACACTTACCGGCCTTAGCCGCGCTGTGTAGAATTGTTAATTTGTGTGTTGGTAATTCTATGGGTGTCCTATACGGTGCCCCAACTCATGAGAATCATGAATCTGATGTAAATGGGCTCAGAGTAAATATACAGTACTGTAATTCTGCTCAGACCCTATTTAATTCGAGAAATTCTTATTGAAGCCAAAGTAAAACTACCGTACTGCACATTTACTTTCCCCCTAATTCGAACTAAAAAAAATGAGATCATAATTTGTCATCTCAAGATGGCCTGATCGTCTCCATCCGCTCTTCGCCTCTTCGAAATCAGCCGACGCTCTACTTGATTTAAATCAAGGATGGCGGCATTCAATGATCTACACTCCAGAGTGTGAAAAGCGGTCTCGGCTTATCTGACACAGCTGTTTGATGGTGATTTCAATTTGGCGCCGAGCCTGCTAATTAGCAGTAATTGATTGGTATGCATATAGGCACTGGCTGAAATGTTGGCGACTGCTTTGCCAACGAGCGTGGTGGGTGAGTACTGAAGTCGACATTTGATTTTATTACAGCTGAGAGGCTGGAGTGAACGCGATAACTGCATTAACTTCGGGGTGAGAAATTCATCGTTGGATACTCCATTCAAGCTCATGGACGTCCCACCTACAGCATCGCTATCAGCGTCCGTATTGCTGGCATCACTGTGCCTATATCTGCACCAAGTAAAAAATGAGAAGGCAAGCCAGAGCAACTGATCACTACTCGGGTAGCTCCGTGCTCCCACTAACTCGTTTTTCGCATCTGCAGCGTTCGGTTAACCAATATTGCGAAGATTCAGGGAAATTTCGAGCTTCCGAGCCTTGCCGAAACGGCAGGGTGATATTTCCTGTAGGAAAGAAGGCGTGGGCATTAATTGAGATAACTTTTATCGTTCCCCGTTTGGCATAGGATTTCTGGGATTGCTAAGTTGCAGGCGTCCCTTTAGCCTTAGCTTTAGCCTGAGTCTAAGCTCAATAAGGGGGATACCGTACGCTGTCCCTTATTTTTTCCCCGCAACGGCATAGAGAATAGCCCCGAGGACTATCCAGGCGATGACGATTCCCCATTCCTGTGGCCAGAGCAGAGCCGCCGGGCTACCCGGCAGATATAGCAGCCCCAGCCCAATTGACAACACTAATGCCAGGCTGCCCACCAGCTTGCCGTAAGGTACTTTATAGGGCCGCTCCAGCTCCGGCTCCTTTTTACGCAGTACCAGGAACGACCAGGCCACCATGGCGTAAGCGATGACGATGCCCAGGCCGCCGGCATCTACCACCCATACCAGGGCCGGCCGGCCGAAGAACGGACCGATAATTGATAATCCGCCGATCAACAAAATGGCGTTTTTCGGGGTGTGATAGCTTGGGTGAAGCCTGCCGAGAAACTCGGGTAGTAAGCCGGCACGGGCGAGGGCGTAGATTGCGCGACTGCCGCCGAGGATGAAGGCATTCCAGCTGGTAATGATGCCGGCGAGGCCGGCGATCAACAATACCGTGGCACCCAGCTCGCCATAAATTCTGGCATTGGCTGCCGCCGTCACCACATCGGAATCGGCGATGCTGGCGGCGTCCAGTACCAGGCCGACACCGAGCACAATCAGGCCGTACCAGATGATCGCCAGCGCTACCGAGAGCATCAACACCGCGCCGATATCCCTGAAGGGTAGATCGATCTCCTCAGCCGCCTGGGGGATGGTATCGAAGCCAACGAACATGAATGGCACCATCACCAGTACCAGGGTCATGCCGGAGAAGCCGTCTTTCATTAACGGCTGCATATTACCGATCTCGCCGGTAAACAGGGCGCCGCTGACGAACAACACACCGACGATGAGAATTGCCAGCACCACCACGGTCTGCACCAGGGCTACCATGCGCACGCCGAGCACATTGAGAGTGGTCATCAGCACCGCGCCGACTACCCCGGTTAACACCCAGGAGAGGTAAACATCCCAGCCTGCTATTTGCCACAGGTAGATTTTGTCGAGACCGGGTACTAGGGAATCCAGGACAGTTGGCAGGGCGACGGCCTCGAAGCTAACAACAGAAACATAGCCGAGCACAATCGCCCAGGTGCAAATAAAAGAGGCGCCTGCTCCCAATGCGCGATCGCTATATACGTGTTCACCACCGGCAAAGGGCAGTGCCGAAGCTAGTTCGGCGTAGGTGAGACCGATCAACAGCATCGCCGCGCCGCCCAGGAGAAACGCGAGGATCGCACCGACCGTGCCGGCCGAATCGATCCAGGTTCCCGAGAGCACTACCCAGCTCCAGCCGATCATGGCGCCGAAAGCCAGGGCCAGGACTTCCTTGCGCCCGAGCACGCGTAAGAATCTTGTTTGCGGTGCGGGGTTATTCAACAGCTAACTTCCTTGTGCATTGCGGGGCGCGGGAAATACCTCGGGCCATGAGCCAGAACAGGAGAAGAGTAAACCTGCACCGGTGTAAAGTCTACGAGTACCCGGCCGGGCTGTGCCCAGCTCGGCAAGCTTGAAAGACTGAGCTGGGCTAATATTCCATCGGCCAGATGAGCCGTCCATCAGGGCAGGATTTGTCCCCGAGTGGTTAGCAGACTTCGAATATTTACGGTAAGATTCTGCGTTCTATGCCAATAAATGCATATGGGAAAAACCAGCATGTCTTCTGTTATCTATCCCGTTACCAATCTTAAGAATGTGGAACAGATCAGCATCGCCAGAGGCGAGGGCGTCTATGTTTACGACGACGCTGGCAATCAATACCTGGAAGGATTGGCGGGGCTTTGGTGTTCGGCACTGGGTTATGGCAATGAGGAGCTTATTAGTGCCATTACCGAACAATTAAAGACGCTTTCCTACAGTCACATGTTTGGCGGCAGGACGCATCAGGTCGCAGTCGACCTGGCGAACAAGTTATCGGAGATGGTGCCGGTTACAGACGCCAGAATCTTCTTCAGTAACTCCGGCAGCGAGGCCAACGATTCCCATATAAAGATGTTGCGTTACTACAACAATGTCACCGGTAATCCGCAGAAGAAAAAAATCATCGCGCTGGATCGTGGCTATCACGGGGTCACACTTGCCAGCGCCGCGTTAACCGGTCTGCCAGTCATGCATACGCATTTCGATCTACCGACGACGGCGCTGGGTATCCTGCGAGCCGACTGCCCCCATTATTATCGCTGCCACAACGAAGGTGAGTCGGTGAGCGAATTTGTCCAGCGCATCGTTAATAATCTCGAGCAATTGATTCTCGCTGAGGGCGCCGACACCATCGCTGCCTTCATTGCGGAACCGGTCATGGGCGCCGGAGGCGTGGTGATACCCGCCGAGGGTTACTTCGCAAAAGTGCAGACCTTGCTCAAAAAGCACGATATTTTATTCTGGGCCGACGAAGTTATCTGCGGTTTCGGTCGCACCGGCAATGACTTTGGATCGACCACCATGGGCATTGAGCCGCAACTGATGAGCCTGGCGAAACAGTTGTCATCCGCCTATATTCCCATCAGCGCCGCCGTCATTCCCGGCGAAATGTACGAAGCCATGGTCGAACCCAGCGCCGAAGTCGGCATCTTCGGTCACGGTTACACTTACACCGGTCATCCAGTTGCCAGCGCCGCCGCGCTGAAGGCGCTGGAGATATACCAGCGCGAGAATTTGTATGAACGGGCCGCTGCAACCGGGCTCTATATGCAGGGTCGACTGCGGGAGTTTGCAGATCATCCCCTGGTGGGTGAGGTTCGCGGCGTGGGGCTCATCGGTGCGGTAGAACTGGTCGCGTGCAAAAAATCTGGCGCTGCATTCGCCGACGGTCGCGTCGGCGCCTTCGCCCAACGTAGTTGCCAGGACCATGGTCTGTTATTGCGAGCGGTTGCGGGCAGTTCCATTGCATTCTGCCCGCCGCTGATAATCACTGAATCACAGATCGATGAAATGGTCGAAAAGTTCAGCTTGGCGCTGGAGGCGACACTGGCTTTCGCCCGACAGGAAAATTTGCTGATTCAATGAATCGGTATCGGCCTGTATGATCTAATCCACACAGCCATTCCCACAGGGTTTATGTAATGAGAAAAGCAATAATAAGTACCGTGATCACAATGGCAGTTCTGGCGCTCGTGAGTTGCCAGCCCGAGCAACAGCAAGCCCAATCCGAAGATAGCCAGGAACCGCGAACCGCGGTCGATCTGATTCTGAGCAACGGCAAGATTGTCACCGTAGATGAGGTTTTCACCATAGCCGATACCGTGGTGGTAAATGACGGTCGCATCCTCGCAGTGGGCGACGCTGCCATCGCCGACAAATACCAGGCAGCTACGCTGGTGGATCTGCAGGGCAAGACTCTCATGCCTGGCTTTATCGATTCCCATACCCATATCCGCGGCCGACCAGAGCGTTACATCGAATTGGGCGAAGTCACTTCAATTACCGAGATCCAGCGCCTGATTCGGATTAAGGCTGACGTGCTCGGTCCCAGCGAATGGATCACCGGCTATGGTTGGTCTGAAGACGTATTGGCGGAAGGGCGTAAACCACTGCGTCAGGACCTGGACGCTGCCGCGCCCAACAACCCAATTACTTTTACCCGCGCCGGTGGACACAGCGCCGTGGTCAGCACCCTGGCGCTAGAACTCGCCGGTATCACCGATGCAACTCCTGACCCCGAAGGTGGTGTCATCGAGCGCGATGAAAACGGCGTTGCCAATGGCGTCATCAGAGAGCGGCAGGGTATAGTGGGTCGCCTCGTCCCCGATTCCACTTATGAAGAATTAATCGTGAGCCTGGAGGTTAATCTTAATGCCCTGCTGGCAAAAGGAATCACCAGTATTACCGATGCCTCGAAGAGCCCGCAGGACTATCTCATGTACGAAGAGATATATGGCAGGCCCGGCGCGAAGCTGCCACGCTCCACCTTGCAGTTTCAGTGGCGAAACCCGCAAGCCATCGAGGAATTGAAGACCCGAGTTGGTGATGGGAATGACTTCCTCAAGATCGGTCCGATCAAGATTTTTGCCGATGGCGGATTTACCGGCCCGGCAGCATTCACCACCGAGCCCTATTTGAATCAGGGGGACTACCGTGGTTACCTGAATATGCCCGCAGAAGAATTGGTGGCCCTGATTAACGAGATTCACGATGCCGGCTGGCAGATGGGAATCCATGCTATTGGCGACGCTGCAATCGAGCTGGTGGTGGACACGCTTGCCGATGCGCTTATCCGTAATCCGCGACAGGATCATCGTAATTATCTCAATCATTTCACCATGCGTCCCACCGATGCCACCATGGAGAAAATGGCGCGGCACAATATACTGATCACCCAACAACCAAATTTTACTTACACCCTCGAAGGTCGCTATGTGGCGAACCTCGATGGCTGGCGTCTGCAACATAACAACCCGATCCGCTCACCCATGGACCACGGAATATTCGTCGCCATATCCAGCGACATATTGCCCATCGGACCTCTTGTGGGCATTTACGCGGCAGTTACCAGAAAAGGCATGAGTGGCCGGGTGTTCGGGGCGGATGAGGCCATCAGCGTGGAAGAGGCGGTGCGGGGCTATACCATCAATAGCGCCTACATAAATTTCGACGAAGACATCAAGGGCTCTATCGAGCCAGGCAAACTCGCCGACATGATTGTGTTGTCGGCGGACATTTTAAGCGTCGATGCGGAACGTATTATGGATATTGAAATTGAACAGACCTATGTCGGGGGCGAATTGGTTTTCACTACCAACTAGGGTATCTATCACACAGAGATAAGGACTCCTTTTTCGAGGAGTCAGGAGGAGAAGTAAACATGCCAGTGCTCAAACCAATCAAGTTAATACTAGTGTGCGCCGGTATCGCCGGACTCTGGCAGGGCGCCGGTGTGGTCAAGGCAGACAGCGGCGACTTGCTGGCGAATTTGTCCCCGGTAAGCGATACCATGCTGGCGGCACCGTCTGCCAGTGACTGGCTCATGTGGCGTCGCACTTACGACGGCTTTGGCTTCAGCCCCCTCGATCAGATCACCAAAGCAAATGTTGCAGACCTGGAACTGGCGTGGACTGTGCCTTTGGAAAGTGGTTCCAACATGGCCACTCCCCTGGTTCACGATGGGGTAATGTACCTGCTGAGTACGCACGACACCATGCTGGCGATGGATGCCACTTCCGGTGAACTGTTATGGCGTCATAAGTACGAAGGGACACCCATATATGACGGAGTCGGTAGCGCGAAAATCGGCCTGGCGCTGTATGACAATAAGGTGTTAATGCCCACGGGTGACATGCGCATGCTGGCGCTGGATAGCAAATCCGGTGAGGTCATCTGGAATACCGAGATTGTCACCACTCAAGCTGGCCCCATTCCCTATTCTCTCAGAGCCGCGCCCATCGTCGCCAATGGTATGGTCATTCAGGGCGTCACCGCCACCATGGTACCGGAGGGTGGCTTTATCGTCGGTCTGGACCTGACGACTGGCGCCGAAGTCTGGCGTTTTCAATCCATCGCCAGACCCGACGCAGCCGGTGGCAACACCTGGAATGACCTGGAATTGCCTAAGCGCAGTGGTGGCTCGGTTTGGATACCGGGCAGTTATGATCCCGGACTGGACCTGATTTATTTCGGTACAGCACCCACCTATGATACCGCTTCGTTGTTGTACCCTGTCGACAAGCCCGGCATTAGTACCGATGCGCTGTACACAAATTCAACCGTGGCCTTGCGTCCAAAGACCGGTGAGTTGGTATGGCACTACCAGCATATGGCCAACGACCAGTGGGACCTGGACTGGATCTACGAGCGGCAGCTGATCGAACTGCCTATAGATGGTGACGATCGCCAAATCGTACTTACCGCCGGCAAGATGGCCTTGTACGATGCCATCGATGCGGCTACCGGAGAGTATGTGTTTTCAATAGACCTGGGATTGCAAAACCTCGTCTCCGCCATCGATCCGATCACCGGCGCCAAGACCCTGAATCCAAATGCGGCTCCCAACGCCGAAGATACGCGGCTGGTTTGTCCGTTTGCGAATGGTGGCAGGAACTGGCAATCCGCTGCTTATAATCCCGATACAAAGATGTTATACCTGCCCCTTTCTGAAATTTGTATGAACGGCGGCCCAACTGGAAACGGTGGGCTATTAAGTTCCGGCTCGCAACTGACACCGACCCCCCTGCCGGACAGCGATGGTAAGTTCGGACGCATGCAGGCAGTCAATCTGGGGACCAGGGAGCTGGATTGGAGCTTTCGTGAAGTCGTGTCCCCGACCTCGGCAGCTCTGGCCACGGCGGGTGGTGTGGTGTTTGGGGGCGCGCTGGATGAGTCATTCAAGGCCTTCGACGATGCCAGCGGTGAGATTCTCTGGCAGACAGACCTGGGGGATATTCCTGCCTCTTTTCCCATAAGCTATAGCGTCGACGGCGAGCAATACATCGCCGTAATCATCGGTCAACCCAGTCTGCATGCCAACATCATGATAGGTGTCGTTACCGGATTCCTCGGCATCGAACAAAGCCCGGTGACCGACCTGGATCGCACCGGTGCGGCGGTAGTGGTTTACGCGTTGTCGGAGTAGCTCGTGAATAGGCACGCTTTAATAGGCACGGAGGGATTACACAAAATCCCCCTGCCCTATTAAATCCTAAAAATGACTTTAAGAGGGCATAGCAAATGAAGCGACGAGAATTCATTGCCGGCACTACAGCTTTGGGAGCGGTGTTGATTTTGCCCCAGAGGCAAGCCAAGCTGTTTGCAGCCAGTCTGCCTGCTGATTTAACCAGCCTGAGCGCATCCGATCTATCGACGGCTATACGACAACGCGAAGTCAGCTGTGTCGAAGTCATGCAGGCCTACCTGGAGCGCATTCATCGATACAATCCTGTTTACAACGCTATCGTGAGCATAGTGGATGACGATGACTTGTTGGCCCATGCCCTGGATGCAGATCAGGCGCTGGCGAGAAACCAGTACCGGGGTTGGATGCACGGCATGCCCCACGCCGTCAAGGACCTTAGCAACGTTGCCGGCATGCGCACCACCAGCGGTTCTCCTATCTATGCCAACCGCATTGCAGAAAACGACAGCCTGCTGGTTTCGCGTATCAGAAACCAGGGGGCAATCTTTATCGGCAAGACCAACACGCCAGAATTCGGTCTCGGTTCCCAGTCTTATAATCCTGTGTTCGGTGCTACCGGCAGTGCCTATAACCCTGCCCTGACTGCCGGTGGCAGCAGTGGCGGTGCAGCCTCTGGTCTGGCTACTCACATGTTACCCGTGGCTGATGGTAGCGACATGATGGGCTCATTGCGCAACCCGGGTGCGTTCAATAATGTCATTGGCTTCAGACCGACATCAGGAAGGGTGCCAGGTGGCGATATTTTTTACCATCGACTTTCCACCTCCGGACCACTGGGAAGAAACACCGAAGACGCGATTCGTCTGCTGCGCTGTCTTGTCGGCCCGATTCCAAACCAACCACTTTCCCTGCCGGACGATTTACCCGAGACCGATGATTTCAGCGCCTTGAATCTCAATGGCATCAAGCTGGGCTGGATGGGCAGTTATGACAACTACCTGGCCACCGAGCCTGGCGTGCTCGATGTCTGCGAATCGAGCCTGGAAACCGTAGCCAGTGCCGGTGCAGTGGTGGAGCCGTGCATGCCAAATTTCGATATGGCAGCGCTATGGCAGGCATGGATGGATCTTCGGCATTGGTCCCGGGCAGGGTCCATGGATCTCTACAATAATCCGGCTACTAAAGAGCAACTAAAACCCGAGTATATTTGGGAAATTGAATATTCGCTAAAACTGAGCGCCGCAGATATCTATCAAGCGGGCTCGGTGCGAGCCAGTTGGTTTCGGGAGCTAAGCCGCCTATTCGATGAATATGATTTCCTGGTGTTACCGACGGCACAAGTATTTCCTTTCCCCAAGGACATCCACTGGCCGCAGGAGATTAATGGTCGCAAGATGGACACCTATCACCGCTGGATGGAAGTGGTTATCGGCGGCACCCTGGCAGGCATACCCGTGGTCAATGTGCCGGCGGGCTTTGACGCTAGCGGTCGTCCTATGGGGATGCAGATCATGGGTCGATTTGGCGAAGACCGGAAGGTGCTTGAATTTGCAATGGCTTATGAGGGGATTACGGATCATCTAGAGAAACGACCACAGATGGTATCCATCTAATTCAATCACTACGACATCAAGCTAGCAGCCCACGCCCATGGCTCGGATGAAGTGCTGGCTGCGGTGCAGGCAGGCGTTGTGCCCATCGAACATGAGTCTATCTTAAACCACTAGATCATCGATGGAATGATTGCCGGTAGCACCTACCTGGTTCCCACCATCTATATCGCCGACCCTTTTATGCTGAACGCATATTTCCGTTTAGCTTGAAGAAGTAGTACCCTGCCCGCTGTTTTCGATTGGCTCCCTGAGAATTACCTGGTTTCGATATATGCGCAAGTTGCTTGAACCCCTGAGTTTCACCCGCGGTCCTGACATGGAAAATCGTTTTATGTTGGCGCCCCTCACTAATCTGCAAAGTCATGTCGATGGTGTTCTTTCCGATGAAGAATTCAAGTGGCTCACCATGCGCGCGGCAGGTGGCTTTGGTCTCACCATGACCTGCGCTGCCCATGTACAGGCGATTGGGCAGGGATTTCCCGGACAACTGGGTGTTTTTTCCGATCGGCATCTGCAAGGCCTGACTCGTCTCGCCAGCAAGATAAAAAGCGAGAACAGCATTGCCATTTGCCAGCTGCACCATGCCGGCATGCGCTCGCCGGCCGAATTGATTGGCGAGACGCCTGTTTGCCCCAGCGACAATGAGGAAACCGACGCCAGGGCTCTGAGCTCCGTGGAGGTGGAACAACTTGTCAGTGATTTTGTCGCCGCAGCTCTGCGCGCGGAGCGAGCAGGCTTCGACGGTGTCGAGATTCATGGTGCCCACGGCTATATTCTTTGCCAGTTTCTCAGCAGCGAAATTAACCAGCGGCAAGACCAGTATGGTGGCAGTCTGGAAAACAGGAGCCGCATCTTCTTCGAAATTATTGCCGGTGTGCGCGAGCAGTGCCACCCGGACTTCATGCTTGGCGTACGCTTGTCACCCGAGCGCTTCGGCATGAAACTTTCCGAAGTCGTGTCAGTGGCAGCGCGGATGTTGGACCAGGCTCAGATCGACTTTCTCGACATGTCGCTGTGGGACGTGTTCAAGAAACCGATAGAAGAAGACATGCAGGGGCGCAGCCTGATGTCTTACTTTACCGAGTTGGAGCGGGGTGATGTGCGCCTCGGTGTCGCCGGCAAGATTCGTACCCCGGCAGAGGCCGAACTGGCACTGGCCGCCGGTGCGGACTGGATCATGCTGGGGCGGGCAGCAATTCTACATCATGATTTTCCACGGCAGTATGAGAGCGACCCCAATTTTACACCGATGCAAATACCCGTAGCCGAAGAACATTTGCGCAGCGAAGGTTTGTCGGACAAGTTTGTTGCCTACATGCAATCCTGGAAGGGGTTTGTGGCAGAGAAGTAAAAGAACTAATGGTGTCGAAGGGAGTAGTCTGAACCTGCCTGTCGCAGCTTAGATGTTCAGCACACTTTCAATATCAGCATCCAACTCCGGCGGCTTGCCAAGCAGAGATACCCCGATAAACAACAGCAGAGAGGTGACGAAAGACACCAGACCGCCGCTAATTCCGTAGGGCAGCACGATCCCTCCCAACTGGACGACGAAATTGATGAGCAGGGCGGCAACGATCGCGGTCACCGCTCCCATCACAGTTGCGCCTTTCCAGTTAAGCCCGATAGCGACTACCGGGAATATAGACGCCGAGAACGTAGCCCAGCCGAAGGCACCGAGAATGGCGACCAGGGTTGCATCTGTGTAGTGGGAATACAATGCGAAACTAGCGGCGACTATAGCCAGCAGCACGGTGACCACTCGCGCCCAGAACAACTCGTTGTTTACGCTATGGCCGCGGATGGCTTTGGGGATGTCGTGAATAATTGCCGCCGTACCGATATTCAGAAATGCATCGGACGTAGACATGATCGCTGCAAACAGGCCAGCGAAGACGATGCCCGCCAACAGTGGGCTGGCAAACACCGACAGAAACACGGAGGCGGCGTCGTCGGGTAATGCCAGTGGATCGATGACGCCGTCGATAACGGCTGCACGTATGACGACACCGATGGAAATCCACAGCAAAGCAGCCATGATGTAGCCGAACAGCGACATTGGCAGGATGCTGCGATTATCAGAGATGTTTTTGTTCATCATCATCTTGGTGATGATGTGGGGTTGCCCGGCCAGGCCCAGGCCGAAGACGAAGAACCATCCCAACGACGCCATGATGCCTGCTGCCCCGAAAGGCATGATGGCTTCAGAGTCATCGGCAAGAATGATGGATGTCGCTTCGGCCATGCCGCCATCGAATACCGACATGGCGGTAAACAGTATCAGGGTACCGGCGATCATCATGATGGTGCCCTGCACTACATCGGTGTAAACCGAGGCGATGATGCCTCCGGTGACGCAATAGAAGATCAGCACGGCAGATGAAATAATCACACAGGCCACCAGGCTAATGTCCGCAAACATGGCCGTGCCGGTGAGGATGGCCTGCATCACCACTGCCATGGCCAGTATTTGGGTGGCGAGATAGCCCATGACGCCGAGGACGATGGTTACCGCCATCAGAAATCTTACTGCCTCACTCCGATAACGGGCTGCGACGATATCGGGCAGGGAGATACAATTCCGCAATTCGGCGATCATACGAATGCGTTTCGCCACCAGGAAAAAACCGACGGCATAGCCGGTGGAGGAAATCACCACCATCCAGAAAGAGCTGACGCCGATGGAATAGACCAACCCGGGGCCACCGACAAATCCAAATCCGCTCAGGGTGCTGGAGAATAGTGCCAGGGCTATGACTATAGGGCCGAGTCCGCGCCCGGCGATAAAAAAGTCACTGGGGCTCCTGGTGCGCTGCATAGCCCACAGACCGGTCAGTACGCAGAACAGCATGTAGACGACGACGGCGCCCAGTATTATTTCCTGTCTATAGGCTTCCACAGCTTTACTGCGACTCGCTGGCTTTGTTTTCGGATAACTTTTGTTCGACTACTTTTCGCTCGGCCAGCAGATGATTGAATTTCTCTTCATCTTCACGGGTGTAGATATATTTGCGGAAACCAATACTGTAGATAAGGATCAGGGGAATGGCGCTGAGCCAGGTGCCGTAAACCTGCCACGCGGTCGCAATGGGAAAGCCCATGAAGTAGGCGGTGCTGCCAGATTCCAGAAACTCCTGGTGACGGGAATACATCTGCCACCATACGATCAGCATGAAGCCCAGGGAGCTTCCCATGTAAATCATGAACTCGCGGCCTCGACGCCGTGCAGATACGCCCAGTGCACAGAGGCAGACGACCAGGCCGAGCAGCAAACACTGAAAGGCAAAAGCCAGAGAACCAATATACTCGAGTCGAGCGGCGCCATCACCACCGGCCTGCATGCCCGAAATGTCGGGATGGGGAATGCCACCGGAGTTTGCAACCGGTTGCGCCAGGCTGATGGCGATCAGGACACCAGCTATCAGGATGACGATCGCGAAGATTATAAGGATCAAGCTGCTCCGCATGTGGGCCTCATGGGGTTTTATCAAGGAGCAGAGCATACGCAGCCCGGTGGCGGGAGTCTAGCCTGGATTTAGTCATCTGGCCTTAAACCCCGCGGGCTGAGCCGTCTTGACAATACTAGCCCGAGAGTCCATGTTCTCAAGTTCCGCCGCGTGGTGGTCACTCTGGATCGAACCGGTGTGTCGGCGAATCGGAATGTACTCCGACAGCTGTCAGATCAGAGACGTATCAATCAAGGATTTTAAAGCAGTTCTACGAGGTGAATTATGAATAAAACTTATAAGAGCGCTCCCTCAGCCGGGGCACATTTTCTCCTTAAAGCAGGCGTAGCGGCGATCGTGCTGTCTATACTGTCGGCACCGCTAATGGCACAGGGCCGACGCGGCGCAATTCAACCGGCTGCCCATGCCGATCAGGAACCGATTAACAGTCGACCCAATCCCTATGAAACCCAACGCAACTTCGGCACCCTACCCGATGGTCGCAGCTGGGGATCGGTGAGCGCGGTCAATATCGATATCGATGGCATCAATGTTTGGGCCGGTGATCGCTGTGGCACGAATTCCTGTGCGACCTCCGACGTCAATCCTATCGTCAAGCTGGATCCGGATGGCAATGTGCTCACTAGTTTCGGCGCCGGCCTGATTATATGGCCACATGGCATGGACGTGGACAGCGAAGGCAATGTGTGGGTAGTAGATGCCCGTGCCGCCAATGCCAGGGAGCTGGAAGAAAACCCCTGGGCGGCAGGCAAGGGTCACACGGTAATGAAATTCAGCCCCGAAGGTGAGTTGTTGATGACCCTGGGCACCGGCGGCGAAACCGGTGATCCACCGACCCATTTCGACGCGCCGAATGATGTTTTGATAGCACCCAGCGGTACCATCTACGTCGGTGATACCCATGGTGCGCAATTTCAAGATGCTGCCGGCCCGACCTCCAAGAGTCGTATCTCCATGTTTGCACCGGACGGGACCTTTATCAAGAGCTTCGGTGAATTTGGATACGAAGACGGACAGTTTCGTTCTCCACACTCCCTGGCAATGGATTCACAGGGGCGGCTGTTCGTGGCGGACCGCGGCAATGCCCGTATTCAAATCTTTAGCCAGGACGGTAAACATCTGGACACCTGGTATCAGTTCAGCCGTATCAGCGGCCTGTTTATCGATCCCAATACCGACATGCTCTATGCCATCGACTCCGAATCCGATGACAACTACAACCCAGGCTGGAGTAAGGGACTGCGAGTTGGCAATGCCCGCACCGGCGAGGTCTTGTATTTCGTTCCTGCTCACGAATCTTCACGACCATCGGGTATGGGTGGTGTCGGCTCCATGGGCGAGGGTGTGACGGTCGATCGTAACGGCGTGGTCTATGCCGGCGAGGTCGGACCGATTCAGGGAATGACCAAGTTCGTGCCCCGTTAGCTGGCGGGCATGCAGCCTGGATTCGCGGTAGTCGGCTGTCGGAGTTAAGCTCCGGCAGCCGACATCCAGCATTCGGTTGCGGCTCAGCCTAACGCCTTGCAGTATCAAACTTTGGCGAATTTCGCCATTCTCAGGCGGGAAACAAGGCCGGTATCTGTAAAATATTGTAATAAAAACAATAAGATAAAAAATGGCATGGTTGCTGCATATTCTCTTGTTCAATGATTAATCGTATTGGCAGACTGGGACAATGAGGGCTTCGAAAAGAGCTTCCTACCGCATGCCTGTTTTAACCAAGGTGATATGTATAGCGCTAATCGCCTGTTTTCTGGTGGTGGGGCTAATCGGCCTGGTATTGCCCATCATTCCCGGTTTTATTTTCCTGTTTATTGCTGCCATCTTGCTAGCCAGAATTTCCAGTCGCTTCGATTCCATTCTCAAGCGTAACTCAACCGTTCAGGGATGGATGAAACACGCGGATACGATTAGCGGTTTGTCCTTTTCTCAGCGCATCAGATTGTCGTTCTGGATGTCTGCCAGGATTATTACCAGCGCAATTGAGTCAGGGATAAACCAGTTTAAAAGAACCATGGGCAATGGCTAAGGGTCAGGGTACCGGCCTGTTGCTCTGTCACCCTGGATCTAGTCAGACTTCAATGCAGCGTCGATCGACGTCATCGCCGGCAAGCTCGACCACCAGATACAAGCCAATAACAGCACCTGGATAAGCAATCGTACGGCAAGCAAGGGTTCGGAAATATCCGGGAATAGATCCGGGTTCATCCACATATATATATTGGCCGGTGAAACCGCGATGGTGAGGATGAACAGCCCGATGCCAGCCGGGCGCCTGCTGCGGGTGAACAACAAACCCAGGGCGCCGAGTATTTCGAAAACTCCACTGACATAGACTGCTGCCAGATGAAAAGGGAGATAGGGCGGCATGATATTCAGGAAGAAGTCGGCATTAATGAAATGATAAATGCCACCTGACATAAACCAGAGAAAGACAAAAGCAAGGGCAGCGATTTTTAGTTTCTGCATATTGCCACCGATTTTATTGAATTGGCCGACGGGGGTCGACCATTTTGATTTATCCTGGTAGTGGTTCTGATCAGTTGCATACTTAGCCATTAGCAAAATTGTTTACAGCCTGTCTTGACTCGACGCTCTTTTCAATCCAG
>PCCP01000001.1 GCA_002731775.1 Gammaproteobacteria bacterium | reverse complement strand
ATGCACGGTGGAAGATATCCAGATGAAATTGAACTTGAACACCACTATCCGGATGGTAATTATATTTTTCGCTATGACACCCCTTCAACCGGTCTGTTAGAACAACCCATCGCTCTGGTTAATTCTGCAGCAGGCAGTTCACGCCTGCCCGATGCACCGCATATTATTTTGTCCCAGAATGGTAAGCCTATTTCACCGCGCCTGATTCAAGCGGATCTGCCGCTTACGGTGACCTGGAGCACTTTTAAACAAGGCAATAAGGATCCTCTGGGGATCGTTAATGATCTGGTGTTTGTCATTATGGGGGACTGTCACGGTAAGCGGGTTTCACATAGCGGTCGGCCTTTTGAAAACACCCCTTATCTGGATTACGTAGCAACAGAATTCATCATTCCGGCCGAGCATCTGCTGCCTGAAAATGCCTATCAGCTGTCTGTGGAACATGCCATTGTAGATACAACTATCACCAAAGGCGTACCAGGACTTGCTACCTTTGCCACTACAACCTTCCTGGATATTATGACTTTGGGAAATGCAACCGGTGAGGCTGCCTGCCCCGAAATACTCAGAAACTTTGATGCGGGCCAGGTAGATTTAAGGCAACCCCGTTAAGGCAACCTCGATTAATCAACCTCAATAATACCTAACCGTTCGTCCAGAATAGTAGCTAATAACCCGAGATCGAACCAAATAGCTTAAGTGAAAGTCCACATCGTTTGAGCAGATTAGTATTACATAGATTGTAGGAGTCCCATCTGGTGAAAGGGGGTATCCCGGGGATGGTGTGAAACCTGAATTATCCACAAGATTTTACTCAGAGGCGCCTTTGCTTAAGTCTGCCCTAAGAACTCCATCAAAGCGTGATCTATAAAATCATCGTCATCTTGAGTGCTAAGCCCGAGTCCGCCAGCGCCATGACCATAAAGAGATTCAATCACCCTTGGTTCTGCATTTGGCATCATGATGACCTCGGTCTCATTATCTTCTGGAGGAAAATACATGTCGGTTCGCCCAGGTATTACAATTGCTTTGCATGTGATGGCAGAGAGAGCAGAATTTAGAGGAAGTAGGGACGCCTGCAACTTAACAACTGGCGATTAGCATTGTGGAGCATTGATTAAGGAATATTCTGACCCTCGCCTAGCTACTTAGCGTATTGCCCAAATGTGAATTAACCAACGATTCCGTAATTCCCTTAAGTTGCTAAGTTGCAGGCGTCTCCAAGAATTTGAAATTCCGAATGTCATAGACTTGCGGCGAGATAACTCTTATCCTTTTTGGTCTTCCGAATTAATTAGGCAGGTGTAGACATCGATGTTCTTCAAGCATAATTTGGCTCGCGATGGCGTCATAGCCGTCACTCTGGTTTTCCTTTTCACTCTTCCTGCTTTTGCCGCCGAGCAGTGGCCGGCACAACCTCCAGCGGAGCCGCCGGCCGAATGGGGTCCAGTGTCGATCAACTTTGAAGAGATTCCCTACCCCTACCCCGTGCACTTCCTGGAGCTAAACCGCTATGGCGAGAAGATGCGCATGGCCTACATGGATATCCCGCCAAGTGGGCGCGCAAATGGCCAGACCGTGTTCTGGCAGCACGGTCACAATTTCTATTCGGAAGCCTATACACCGACGTTGAAAGTGCTCTCGGATGCCGGCTTCAGAGTGGTGGCGGTGGATCGCATCGGCTACGGGAAATCGTCAAAGCCGTTGATTTCCTATAACTTCAACTTTGTCGCCGCCAACATGAAAGCCCTGCTGGACGAACTTGGCATCGTCAAAGCCGCCATCGTCGGCCATTCCATGGGGGGCATGGTCGTGAGCCGGTTCGCGATGCTGTACCCTGAGATCACCACCCATGTGGTGATGGTGAACCAGATCGGACTCACCGATTCGCGACTGAGCCGATCCTGGCGTGATCCCCTGGCCTCCGATCCGGGTGTCGCCAGCTACCGTTCGATTCTGCGAGGGCATCAAAACTACTTCACCAATTACTGGCCGCCAGAGCACCTGGAATTCGTCCGTCGTCAGTATGGCCAGACCCTCAGCGGTGGCTATCCTCACTTCGCCAGGGTGCGTCGCATGGTCGGTCAGATGATGTATAACGATCCGGTTGTCTATGACTGGCAACACATCGACAGCAAGGCGCTGGTGATTGGCGGTGAAGATGACAAGCTGGTGGATGATTACCCTGCCAGGGTGCGGCATGTTGTCAGTGAACTGCAGAACGGTGTGCTGCATTTGTACCCTGATGTAGGCCATGCACCACAGATTGAAATTCCCGATCAGTTTCACGCGGATTTGATTCGCTTCCTGAAATCAGATGCGGACGAGCCAGCGAGTGAATGGAAATAAAAAACAGGGGAAAGCGGGATGAAGGAATTTAAAAGGGCAGTGGATTTGCGTCTGCGTTGACACATACCTCCTTTAGATGTAGCCCTTCCCCTTTCTATAATTAGGCTCTTGACTTTATTCGCGGGCTCATTGATCTTTGTACCGGATCAGCAGCACGAAAAACACGCTTGTGGTAAGCCATCTATCACAACATGAGGGGATAAAAATGAGTAAGGACCAATCCGATCACTCGAGAGACGACATAACCCCCAAAATAGCCCCCAAAGTAGACCGTCGCAGCTTCCTTAAGGGTGCCGCTACCGGTGCGGCGGCACTGGCAGTCAACCCGGGCGCCCAGGCACAGGAACCTTCCGCCTATCAAGCGTCCTTTACTGCGCCTTCCTACCAGCAACTGCAGCGTGATACTGGCATGGTGGCACCGCCAACGTCAGGCCGCACTGTGGTACGCCCAGGCTCAGACCTGATGGTGCAGGCGCTCAAAGATATGGGAATTGAATTTGTCGCCTCCAACAATGGCTCCAGTTTCGAAGGCATCCAGGAGTCCATAGCCAACTATGGTTCTCCGCCCAATCACATGCCCGAGTACATCACTGCGCTGCACGAAGAATCTTCAGTGGATATGGCTAATGGTTACGCCAAGGCAGAGGGCAGGCCGATGGCCGCCATGTTGCACGGCACACTCGGTATCCAGCATGCGTCGATGTCGATCTTTCAGGCCTATCATACGGGTACCCCGATGATACTGATCGTCGGTCGGGATGAGAGTTTCATCCAGGCCCATACTGCCGATGATATGGCCGCCATGTGTCGCAGTTTCACCAAGTGGGATGCCCAGCCGAAAACCCTGCCTGAATGCATCGATGCCTTGCATGAAGCTTACCGGCAGGCAGTGACACCGCCCACCGGACCCACAGTCATCGTCATCGACATGGAGCTGCAGAAAGAAGAAGCACGGGATTTTGTGGTGCCGCCATTCCGCCCGGCCGAGATCGGAGGCGTGGATCATGCCACAGCACGGGATATTGCGAAGGCACTGTTCGATGCCAGCAATCCCCGACTCAATACCGGCATGTTCCGCACACCCGAGGGAGGGCAGGCCGCCGTCCAGCTCGCCGAGCTGATTGGGGCAAGCACCTCCACGACCGCCACCGGGGGGCCCATGGGCTTTCCACAACGTCATCCGCTTTGTGGTCCCGGCGCCGATACCACCAATGACTATGTGCTGGGTCTGGAAACCGACTCTCCCAACATCTCATTGCAACGTCCCGCTGTCACCTCGTTGACAGCAAAACGTGACGTCATGGGCATAGGCTTTGGCAGCTTGCGTGAGGATTATGTGCCGTCGCCCCCTGGTAGTGAACCGACTCCCCAGGAACAGAATCAGAAGCAGAGTCAGGGCACTGTGCTGACAGTCGATGCCGAGGCCAGTATCCCGCTGATCATCGCCGAGCTCAGCAAGCTGATGACCCCGGCTAAGCTGCGTGAAATTGACGAGCGCAAGGCGAGTCATGCCCGCGCCAACCGTGAGGCTTTCCTGACAGACTTGCGGGCTGCGGTGGAAGAGAAGAAGAGGGGCTGGGATCTCAGCCCCGTTAGTACTGCCCGTATTTATGCTGAACTGTGGCCCCTGATTATGAATGGGGACTGGTGTCTGGCGTCCCCCAGCAATTTCTCCGGGGCGCATCACCGCGAGCTCTGGGAACACAACAAACCCTACAGTTTTCTCGGAAGTCAGGGTGCAGGGGGCATGGGCTATGGCCTTGGGGCCAGTGCCGGTGCAGCACTGGCTGCGCGCGGTCGCGGACGTTTCGTGGTGAACATACAGTGCGATGGGGATTTTAACTATGCCCCGGGCGCACTCTGGACTGCGTGTCACCATGAATTGCCGATGCTCAGCATCATGCATAACAATCGAGCCTGGCATCAAGAATTCATGTTCATCCAGTACCTGGCTGGGGTACGTGGCCGCGGCACAGATCGTGGCCATATTGGCACCGTTCTGCGCGATCCGTTCATCGACTACAGCAAGATAGCCCAGGGCTACGGTATGGCTAGTGAAGGTCCGATCGAAGATCCTACCCTGCTGGCAGCGGCACTAAAACGTGGGGTGGAGTCGGTAAAAAACGGCAAACCCTATCTGATAGATGTGCTAACGCAGCCGCGCTAGGAGAGTTCGAATGAGAAAACATGTATTCGGTACCATTGTTTTACTGATGGGTCTCTATGCGACGCCGGCCGCCGCCCAATTGGGGCCTGTGAATGGCGATGCGGAAGCCGGCGCCCAACTTTATTACGATCACGGCTGTTATGCCTGTCATGGTTTTTCCGGTTATGGCCGCAAGGATCTTAATAATACTGGCAGTCCCTGGCTGACAAATGAAGAGATATTCCGCGCCTTCCTGCGCGCCAGGGCTGATGTTGCACCGCTACTGCCTTCCACCGACATGCCCAACTATCCGGCCAATTCGCTCAGCGATGCGATGGTGAGGGATATCTATGCCTACGTGCGTTCAATGCCAGACAACCGGCCTGAAACCGCAGACGTTCCTGCCTTGCGTAACATCCTGGAAGCGGCAGAACAGCGGCAGTATAAGCCCTAGAAAAACAGGGTCAGACCACTTATTAACTCCATGTTTTATGAACCTCACAAGAATAACCATGGCCTCGCCAGGAATCCTTTCAACAGCCTTATCATACCGAGACCCATAGGCTGGATCAGTTCTATCGATAAAGAAGATGTATTCAATCTTGCGCCTTACAGTTTTTTCAACGCGGTCTGTTATCAGCCTCCCACCGTAATGTTTTCCGCCGCTATCGGCTCTGCGTCCGATGGCATGAAGGACTCGCTGAGAAACATCGAGTCTAGCGGCGAGTTCGTATGTAACCTGGCCACCTGGGAAACCCGCAAGCAGATGAATCAGACTTCCGCCACCGTGACACCGGAGACCGACGAAATCGACCTGGCGGGGTTGACTGCCATTGCCTCGAAGCTGGTCAAGGTTCCCCGCATCGCCGAGGCGCCAGTGCATCTCGAATGCCGCTATCTCAAGAGTGTCGACATACCGTGCAGGAAGCCGGCAGACAAATATGTGATGGTCTTGGGCGAAGTAGTCGGCATACATATTCGTGACGAACTGATTACGGCGGATGGACTGATCGATGTTGCCAGCATGCGGCCTATCGGCAGGCTGGGTTATAGCGATTACACCTGCGTGGATGGGGATAGCATCTTCGGCATGGATAGGCCGACTTGAACACGAGTTCACGCTAAAAGCGTAGACACATGTACTAACGCAGGCTTACACTATATTTTCACTCCGACCCAAATTCCCTGTCCAACACCCACTCTGGAGACCACCCCCATGGTAAACCGACGCCTGTTCCTCCAAGCCGCCGCCGGCACCGCACTGTTCACCCGCTCTTTAAATGTGCTGGCACAGTCGATCGACCTGATCATTAAGGGCGGCCGGGTGATCGATCCCTCGCAGCGGGTTAACGCCATCGCCGACGTGGCGATCGCCGCCGGTCGCATTGTGGCCGTGCAATCAAACATCGCAGCCGCTGCTACCGAGTTCATCGACGCAAGCGGCAAGCTGGTGTTGCCGGGCCTGTTGGATGTCCATTCCCACTACGCCCGGGACGAGGACGGCCCGCACGTCTGTCTGTCCGATGGCGTCACCGGTTGGGTGGATGGGGGATCGAGAGGTGCGGATCAGATTGACGAAGCAGTGGCCATCGCCAGATCAGCCCCACAGCCAGCCCGCGTCCTCATCAACATCGGCCGCGAGGGGATACGGGGCGGTGGCGACACCATGGAGCTGGAGTTGGCGGATGTCGATGCAGCCAAGGCCGCGATCTCCCGCAACCGCGGTTACATCGTCGGCGTCAAGGCGCGCCTGACCAAGGGGGTTGCCATCGACGACGTGGAAGTCCTGCGCCGCGCCCAGGAGGTAGCCACCTCCTTCGACCTGCCGGTGATGATCCACATGGGACAAACTACCACGCCCATGTCTACCCTGATCCAGCAGCTCAAGCCAGGCGACATCGTCACCCACATGTTCGCACCACCACCGAACAGCATCATCGAACGCAGCGGCCGCATCCTGCCCGAGGTGTTGGCAGCCCGGCGCCGCGGGGTCTGGTTTGACGTCGCCAACGGCCGCACCGGGCATCTGCTGTGGGAGACATTCGATAGCATTCTGGCAGCGGGGTTTTGGCCCGATACGATTTCCACCGATGGCAATACCAGCAGCCGCAGTGCCGCCAGTGTTGTCGATTTGCCCAATGTGATGTCGAAGTTTTTGAATTTTGGAATGACAATCGATGAAGTGGTGGCGCGCGCCACGGTTAACGCTTCACGGGTCTATCCGTTATTCCGCGATAGAGGCACGCTCAACGTGGGGGCAGCGGCGGATGTGGCAATTCTCGAGCTACGCCAAGCTGCGTTTGAGTTTGTGGATAACTACGGGAATGTGAGGATTGGGGAGCAGCGGCTGTTCCCAAGCGAGACTGTGCTTAATGGGGAGCGGGTGCCGCGGGTATAAAGGTAGGGGGTCAGGTCTTTCCTGTTAGCGCCAGCGCTTCGATTCTGGCGCTAACAGGAAAGACCTGACCCCATTTATTATTTAGAACTGCAAGGGCGCAGGGCACATGCTGCCCCGGTTATCTCCTCTGACCCATGCCGCCAATTCCTGCCATTCCGGGTCGTTCTGGGTCTCCCAGCGTATGCCACCGCCGTGCATGGGTGTCCCACCACCATCGGGATGCAGAGGATTCTGCAGAAACAGGCTCTGCATCGGGTAGCCCGGAGTCACGAAGCGCATTAAGACGCCGAAATTCCGCCGCGACTCCTCTTCATTCCAATAATTGCGACCTTCTGGAATGGGGGGAGCAAAACCCCGCGTCCCCACTGCGTGACAACTGGCACAAGGAACCGCGCCTTCTCGTGGATAGAGAAATACCCGTTGCACGCAGCTGCGGAAGAACTCGAAATCCACTGTTGGTGCAGGCGCAGCAGTAGCCGCCTGAGTTGCCGATGCGGATTCCACCCATTGCGCCAGCAGCTGCCATTCCGGATCGTCCTGGGACTCCCAGAACTTACCGCCGACGTGGTATGGCAGACCTCCCGCCTCCGTCGCCAGCGGCTTCAGCAACAGACGACTGGCCGTCGGGTAACCGGGGGCGACCAGACGCGACACCACCTCGAAGTTGTGGCGGGATCGTGACTCGGTCCAATACGGCTCTCCGCCGGCATCGTGTTGCAGTGGCTGCAGCTTGAAAGGTGTGCCGACCTGCCATGAATGACACATCACACAGGCACCCGGTACCAGTCCATT
>PCCP01000070.1 GCA_002731775.1 Gammaproteobacteria bacterium | reverse complement strand
TCTAATAGCTGTGCAGGTTCCGATTTGGATCCTATAGTGAAGATAGACCCTGACGGAAACGTGGTTACCGCTATTGGTGGGGGGTTGATGCTCTTTCCCCATGGGTTACATGTGGATCGGGACGGAAATATATGGGTAACTGATGCTCAAGGACCTGATCCGTCTAATCCGGCTACTGCAGGCAAAGGTCACGTGGTGTATAAATTGAGCCCGGAAGGGGAAGTGCTTTTGACGCTTGGTCAGCCTGGGCTTGCTGGTGATGGCTCGGGAGCGCTATTGGAAACGCCCTGCGATGTAGTGACTGATGCCGACGGCAATATTTATGTTGGCGACGGCCACAGCGGACAGCAGGACAATGCGAACCCTGATACCGTCGCCCGCATCGTAAAGTTTGATCGCTTCGGAAATCTAATCAAATACTGGGGTGGTTGGGGCTCTGCCGCCGGTCAGCTAAAAACTCCTCATGCGCTGGATATCGATTCCAGGAATCGGCTCATCGTTGGCGATCGTGGCAATAACCGCCTGCAGATTTTCGATCTGGATGGAAACTATATGGGCGAGTTCAAGACCTTCAGTCGACCCAGTGGTATTTATATCACCGACGATGACATGATCTATGTTGCCGATTCAGAATCGGAATTTGACGAGACTCGCAATCCTGGATGGCACGCCGGCATCAGGGTGGGAAGTTTGCTTGATGGCATCGTGGATTATTTTATCGACGGTACCGTTGCCGCCTATCCCGATGGTTCCAACCCGGAAGGAGTTGCAGTAGATGCTGCCGGCAATGTCTTCGGTGCTGTAGTTTCTGGTGGTGGCGCCCTGGTGAAGTCTTCACGCCGTTAAGCGCACTTCATTTTCAACCCTGGTTCCTACTCCTGGCACTGGAGTAGCGAGCCAGCATGACCGTGTTTCTCGATGATATTGATGAGATCCTTGTGGGAGAGCGCACCGATATTCGCAATCAGGTCTGAGCTTAACGCCAGGGACACAAGCAGGATGACGAAGAGGCCCAGGTAGAGGAAAGGTAGTTCCATACCAAGAAACTTGAGCGCCGCGCAAAATACCGCAGAAAAAAGCAGGAAGGACCGAATATAGATTTCCCTCTGAATTTGCTTTTTGGCACGCACAACTAGCTGAAAGTCATTGTCGTTCATCTCCTGTCTCCCAAAGCACTGGTGGTACCGACATTTCACAAATCTTCTAAATTCGAGCTAAACCATGAAGCCCGACTGCTGTGGCCACTGGTCAGTCTATTATCAACTTGCCAATCCGTACAGGATCTTCAGCCTGGCAGGCGAGCAGCTGCGCTTGCTAAATTAAGACAACTGGTTTAAGTTTTTGCCCATGGAGCTTAGTAAAGGAGTTAAAGAGCTGGTTGCGGAAGCGATGGGCCAGGTGCAAACCCTGAGTCCTGCCGAAGTCGATGCCAGGCTATCACGGGCCGGTGTGTTACTGGTGGATCTGCGAGACGTGCGTGAAGTAAAGCGAGACGGCAAAATTCCCGATGCACTGCACGTGCCGCGTGGCATGCTGGAATTCTGGATTGACCCCGATAGCCCCTACTATCGCACGGAATTTGATGCCGTCGAAGAGGTGATTCTCTACTGTAACAAGGGCTCCCGTTCTGCCCTGGCTGCCCAGTCACTGCAGAGTATGGGGATAAAGAAAGTGGCCCACATGGACGGTGGTTTCGATCGCTGGCTGTCTGACATTGGTCGCCAGGAAGGTCCTGCCTGAATTTACTATCTGTGCTGAAGCCTAATCAGAGGCCCCCTGAATAGTTCCCGCAGATTCTGGTACGCACTGATGTGCCAAGCTGCTATGCCACAGTCGCACTGGACGCTGGCACCGCTGTCTGGCTAAGATGGCACGACTTTTTTGGCATCGGGGCCGGCAATCATGAAAATACTAAAAGCTCTCAGAAATGTCACCGCTTGGTCATCGGCTGAAGCCGTGGATGGGACCAGGCGCACAATACTCAAGGCACTGCCAGCCCTGGCTCTTTCTCCAGGCATATTCGCCGCCTCGGCATCGGCACCGATTGCCGTGCGCAAACTGCATAGCTACGGCCTGCGGGTAGCAGATGTAGACCGCTCTTTGGCTTTTTATCAGGAACTATTCGGCGCTGCGATCCAGGCAAGACAGGGTGATACTATCTGCCTGCGTATCGGCGACGGGCCCGGTTTCTTTTCCCTCTCACCACTGCGCCGGGGAGAGCAGGCAGGTATCAGCCATATTGGTTTGAGTGTCGAGGGCTTCGAGCTCGACCAGGTATGTGATCGGCTCGCCACGTTCGGGGTCGAACCTGGCACTCCGCCCGCTGCGGGACAATCTGCGCTGGACTCTGCGATGACATCGTGGACTATCACTCGCGGTTCTGACGCCGGCGGTGACAGAACTGGTACGCGCGAGCTTTACTTTGCCGGGTTAGAGGGAATGGTTTTCCAGCTCTCGCCAGAGGATCATTGTGGTGGCCGCGGTGCGCTTGGTTCCATTTGCGAGAATGTCGAGGCGGCACCCGTCGAAGGCCTGTTTAAAACCATAGGGCTCAGCCACTTTACCAATTTTCTAGCGAACTCCGCCCGCGGCAACGCGTTCTACATACAGACATTCGGTAAAGAGTATCAGGCCTATCAAGGTCCATCGCCGCTGGTCGGGGTGGACGATGGCATTCAGTTTCTAATATTTGTGGGCGGTAGTGCGGAAGGGCCGCCTGCCGACCCGGGTCGAATCGATCATGTCTGTCTCAGCATCGAGAATTTTTCAGTCGATGAAATATTGGCCAGGTTGGACGACTACGGTTTTTCAGCGCGGACCAACGCCAGCGATACACCACCCCTGGTGCATTGGGTGAGTATGCGCATGCCCAACCGGGGAGGCATCGAGGCTGGCACGCCGGAAGTTTATTTCTCTGATCCTGATGGCATTCGAATTCAATTACAAGACCAGGTGTATTGTGGCGGTGGTGGCTATCTCGGCGAGATCTGCGAGCCGCTGGCCTGATACAAGGCTCACCTGACGAAATGATCTGAGAAGGAAGCGACATGGAGTATCGATACATTGGCAACAGCGGATTGCGGGTAAGTCCGATCTGCATGGGTACCATGAGTTTTGGCAACTGGAGCGACAAGGAAGAGTCATTCAAGATATTAAACCAGGCCTATGATCGCGGCATTAATTTCTATGATACCGCGGAGATCTATCCGGTACCCCCAACCCTGGAATTAGCCGGAGTCACCGAGTATATATTTGGCGAATGGATAAAAACCAAACCCCGTGATTCTCTCATCATTGCGACCAAGGTGGCAGGTGCTGCCTCCGGCTGGTTTGTGCCACCTATTCGGCATGGTCTCACCGCCATCGATCGGCATCATGTTGAGATGGCGGTCGAGGGAAGCCTGCGGCGGCTGGGAATCGACTACATCGATCTTTATCAAGTGCATTGGCCCGATACGGTTATCCCCATCGATGAGTCCATGGAGGCGTTGGATCGCCTCGTGCAAACAGGCAAGGTTCGATACCTCGGGACCTCGAATGAAAATGCCTACGGCCTGACCAAGGCCAACACCATTGCCGATTATGAAGGTCTGACAAGATTTCAGTCGATACAAAATAATTTCTCATTGCTTAATCGTCGCTTCATGGACGAATTGGCAAATGTTTGCACCCTGGAGAATGTCTCACTATTACCCTATTCGCCGATTGCGGGCGGCGTGTTGTCTGGCAAATACAATCAAGCAGAAATTCCTGAAAATTGCCGATTCGGGGACTATCTGGCTGGCAGGGATCCAAGACAACAGGCCATGGCCACGCGATTTGTTAACGAGGCCACCCTGGCGTCGACTGCTCAGTACCTGGAGATTGCCAGGGACCTAAGCATGTCGCCGGTTACCCTGGCAACGGCCTGGAGCATGAATTTTGATTATGTGGCATCTACTATGATCGGTGCGCGCACAGCAGATCAACTGGAAGAATCGTTGGCAGCCCTGGAGGTGAGCCTGAGCGATGAGCTGATGCAGCGATGCGATGAAGTACACAAGCAACATCCCTACCCAATGGGCTAATGGATCGCTTGGGCACCTCTGAAGATCACGCAGAGACCGTATGCCATTATACAGAGGCGCCCTAGTGTATTTTCCCAAAGGCCAGATAGCTTAACTGTGTTTATCCGATACCTAAAGGCCGTAGCGAGGCTCGTGCAGTGGGGCAGCCTTGCGGTGGTCGTATGTACTGCCGCTTCCAGTTCTGCTCAAAATATTCATATCAGTCATTGTCTGGGGTCTTGCCCAGGTTCGGCTGCCACCGCAAACAACGAGATAGTCGTGCGTCATCTGTTTGCCGCTTCGATTAATTCAGGCAATGGTCTGGCGGATTGGGTGGCTTACCGGGTAGTGGAAGCAGCACTCGGTGTCGCTTCCCTGTTGCCGAGGGTTTGGCGAGTAGATAATCTTCTGCTCACCGAATCGCCCTATCTCCGACTAACGGAAAATGCGCGGGTGATAAATCAGCCTGATTCGAGTGGGCGAGCAGATCAGAGTTATCGAATAAATTCGTTGATTATCGACGCGAGGAATAACGGCCGCCTGGTGCCGATGAGCAGCTTCGCGGGGACACCTTTTTGGCCTGACTTGAATTACCTTAGTAATCTGGCAGCACTGCCCAGCGCTTTGCGAGAAGGGAGTTGGTCGCGGCTCGACCAGGCAATCAATGAACTGGCGGCGCGTAGCGGTGAATTGTTTGTGTTGAGTGGGCCCCTGCACTTGATTCAGGAGCCGCTCAAAGCCCGCGGCAGGCCGGAGTTGGCGCAGCCATCAGCCTATTTTAAGCTGGTCGCCAATCAGAGCTCCCACGTGGCGTTTATTTTTAACAATGATCTGCCGCAGCACGCTCACTATTGTGATCAACTGAGTAGTTTGTCAGAAGTGGAACAACTTAGCGGCCTGCAGCTGTTTCCGGATATGCAGGACTCTTCCACCATCGAATTAGCCGCGGCGCTTCACTGCACATCGTATAGAGATTTTTGAGATCCTTATGAGCTATATATTTCCTCCCCAGGCAATTCCAGCTGTCTCCGTAGTGGCTTCAGGTGACTTATATCCTGTTCATCGAATTTATTGCGTGGGCCGAAATTACGGCGATCATGTGAAGGAAATGGGAGGCGATCCCAGGGACGAGCCGCCGGTTTTTTTTAGCAAACCCGCGAACGCTATCGTCGTCGACAATGCGCCAATTCGGTATCCACAAGCGACCGATGATCTGCATCATGAAGTAGAATTCGTGGTGGCACTGGCAAGTGGCGGTAAAAATATCGCCCATGATGACGCGCTGGATTGTGTGTTTGGCTATGCCGCCGGTATTGATTTCACCCGACGGGATTTGCAGGCTATCGCGAAAAGACAGGGCAGGCCCTGGGATACGGCCAAGGGATTCGATGACTCGGCGCCGATTTCAGCGATCAATCCGGTGGCTAAGATCGGGCACCCGCACAATGTCCGCATCAGCTTGAGTGTAAACGGGGAGTTGAGACAGGATGCCCGGCTCTCGCAAATGATCTGGAGTGTGGCGGAAATTATTAACGAGCTATCGAAGTTTTACGAATTGCAGGCAGGGGATCTCATTTATACTGGCACACCGGCCGGCGTTGCCGCTACAGTAGTCGGCGACCACGTCGTTGCCACGGTCGAGACCGTAGGCAGCCTGGAGTTCGACATCATTTAGGCCTGTGCTAGGGCACCTCTGAACAATGCAGTAATGTCTCAGCGGGTCCTGAAGCGTTCAGTTGCAAGGCACGCTTGGCAGGCAATGGCCTTAGTCCTTGTCAAGAAGTGTAACGCCGCAAATGAGCGCTTCAAGGCCTGCCCTACGGGGCTTTCAGGCAGGTTAGCACTCGGCGTTAGGACCGCTTGAAAGGTGATACATTCCTGTGCGATCCTGTCTTGATTGCTAACCTGCCTGAAAGCCTGAGGCATCACTGCATTGTTCAGGGGTGCCTAGAACCAGGATTCTATGACTTCCGATCAAACGATCTTGTTACTCATCTTATTGGCCTTGCTGATCTTATTGGTCTGGGCCCGGTGGCGCTACGATATTGTCGCGCTGGGCGCCTTGTTCACCGCCAGTATCTTTGGTGTGGTGCCGCAGACAGAATTGTTTTCCGGCTTCGGAAATCCGGCGACGATTACCGTAGTGCTCGTGTTAATCGTCAGTTTCGGCCTTACCAAATCCGGTGCGGTTGAATTTATTACTCAGTTGATTGAGCCTGTCTCCTCCAAACCACTGCTGCATATCTCCATCCTCACATTTCTCGCCGCTTTTCTTTCGATGTTCATGAATAATGTGGGAGCCCTGGCGCTGTTGATGCCTATAGCAATTCAGTCGACCACAAAAGCAGGACGATCGCCAGCGAGCGTGTTAATGCCCTTGTCATTTGGTTCCATATTGGGAGGTCTGGTAACGCTCATTGGTACGCCACCAAATATATTGATAGCAAATTACCGACGGGAAGTTACCGGTGAGGCATTCACCATGTTTGACTTTGCACCGGTAGGGGGTGGTATCGCCATCGCCGGTATACTCTTTATGTTGATCGTTGGCTGGCGCTTGGTAAAAGTGCGTAAGCAAACAGCGGGCCTGGATTTATTCGATGTTGAAAAATATTTGTTCGAATTGAAGATCTCCGCAGACAGTGCCCTGGCGGGGAAGCGAGTAGGAGAGCTGAAAGATATGTTGGCAGAACAAAAGATGGATATCCTGTCTCTTGTGCACAAACAACAAAAGATGGCAGTGGTGAGTCGACGTCATATTCTGGCTGTTAATGACCTGATAATGTTACAGGGTTCCCATGATGACATCGACAGTTTCGCCTCGATTCATGATCTGACAATGCTCTCCGCCGAAAACGCACGCAAGGAGATATTGTATTCGGAAGATTCGCAGATAGCCGAGGTTGTCATCACCAAAAATTCGCCGATAGTAGGGAAAACGCCAAAGCAGATTCGGTTTAATCGAAAATACGCCGTGAATTTGCTGGCGGCTTCCCGTGCCGGTACGCCGCACCGAAATCGTCTGCGGGATTTTCAATTCAAGGCTGGGGATGTGTTGCTGTTGCACGGAGAAGGAGACGAATTGCAGGAGGCGATCATTCGCTTGAATTGCTATCCACTGGCTCCGCGTGATCTGAATATTCATGGTGCAGCGAAGGCCATGCCGGCACTGGCGATTTTTATACTAGCGATTGCGGCCACCGCCAGTGGCCTGATTTCCATACAATTGGCGCTGGGAATCGCCACCATTGCCATGGTTCTTTTGAATGTGGTGCCGGTGCGAGAATTTTATGCCGGTGTTGACTGGCCGGTCGTGGTTTTACTCGGGGCGATGATTCCCCTGGGAGCGGCACTGGAAACCACGGGCACAACGACCTTGCTGGTCGACGGCATACTGGTTTTAGCGGGTGACATGAGCCCGGTGTTCATTCTAGCCATGCTGTTGATTATCACTATGACGGTGTCAGATGTACTCAACAATGCGGCCACCGCGATTCTGATGGCGCCCATAGCGTACAACATGGCACTTTCGCTGGAACTGAATCCGGATACTTTTCTCATGGCGGTAGCGGTGGGAGCCTCCAGTGCATTTTTGACACCCATAGGCCACCAGAACAACGCATTGATAATGGGACCAGGTGGTTACCATTTTGGTGATTACTGGCGTATGGGTCTGCCCCTGGAAATAGTCATCGTGGCAGTGGCGTTGCCATCTTTGCTGCTAGTGTGGCCCCTGTAATAGCACCGCATGCAACAAGCTCCCTGTCAAATTTATCGCAGTCGTGATCCAATTAGTGTCCGCTTCCTCCAGCCTTTTTCTCGAGATGCTGATAGCACATGAAGTACAGATATTACATCTGCGATGTTTTCACCGACACGCGGTTTGGCGGTAATCAACTTGCGGTGTTGCCAGATGCAGCTGACCTTTCGGAAAGGCAAATGATGCACGCTCCGGCAAGTTTGCGTGGCGTATCGCACAAAGTGTTGAAATGGGACGGCCGAGCCCGTTGCAGGCACGTGCTGAAAAAAAGCTGCTAAGCTTGTTTCTGTGTGGATTAGTAGAAGCTGCGTGATGGTTAGTGAGGGCTTGATTTAGGTCGATTGAAGAAATACCTGGTAGGCACCTGAAATTGACACGGTCCTCCCAGATATCGTCTTGCCACGCTTTGTTGCGAGAGACGACGTAATGATTTAAGTTAGAAAAACAGGCGTAAAATCAAGGTTCCTATGCATGCGCGTCAATTGGAAAACTTATAACCCGGGCTCATTTTATGATGAGATCATCAGCTCCCCCGGCTATGCGCGAAAACCTGCCCGACGTCTCGCCAGTCTGCTGAGATCTCTCACCCATGAAGAGTTGCAACAGAAGAAGATGGCTGCCGAACTGGCCATCAAGACCATGGGAATCTCGTTCACGGTGTACAGCGATGCTGGCAATATCGATCGAGAATGGCCTTTCGATATCATTCCACGAATTATTGCCGAGAAAGAATGGAACCACACCAGTGCAGGTTTGCAACAACGCCTGCGCGCACTTAATTGCTTCATCCATGATGTCTACAATGACCAGAAAATCTTCAAAGACAAGCTGATTCCCAAAGAATTAATTCTCAATTCCGGTAATTTTCGCAAGCAATGTGTAGGCATCAAGCCGCGATTTGATGTATGGGCCCATATTTGCGGCACCGATTTAGTCAAGGATGCAGATGGCAAGTTCTATGTGCTCGAAGACAATCTCAGAGTGCCATCTGGCGTTTCTTACATGCTGGAAAACCGCCGGGTCACCAAGCGCATCTTTCCCGAATTGTTTGAGAACTACAACATCCGACCGATTACCGAATACCCGAATCAACTATTTGATACCCTCGCGGCAATCTCCCCGCGACCCTCAGAGTATCCGGAAGTGGTGGTATTAACACCGGGCATTTTCAACTCCGCCTATTTCGAGCACTCCTTTCTGGCCCAGAGAATGGGTGCAGAATTAGTGGAAGGAAGTGATCTGGTGGTGGAAAAGGACAAGGTGTTCATGCGCACGGTCGATGGTTTGTCACGAGTGGATGTAGTTTATCGGCGCATAGATGACCAGTTTCTGGATCCGTCGATTTTCAACAAAGAATCGGTGTTAGGTGTTAGCGGCATATTTACATCCTGGGTGAAAGGCAACGTCGCCCTCGCCAACGCACCCGGTGCCGGTGTCGCCGACGACAAGATTATCTATACTTACGTGCCGAAATTTATCAAATACTACCTGGATGAAGATCCTATCCTGCCCAATGTCACCAGTTATCTCTGCATCGATAAGGTTCAACGTCAATATGTCTTACAGAACCTCGACAAGCTGGTAATCAAACCAGCGAATGAATCCGGTGGCTATGGCATGTTGATCGGACCGCAGGCGAGCAGGAAAGAACTGGCAGAGTTTGCCCGCAGGATTAAAGCTGATCCCAGAAATTACATGGCACAGCCACTGATTGCACTGTCTACGGTGCCGATACTTGGTGACAGGGCGGTAGAACCGAGGCATGTCGATCTGCGACCCTTCGTGCTGCAGGCGGATAAGACCTATGTTACTGCCGGTGGCCTGACTCGGGTCGCCATGGTCAAGGGTTCCTATGTCGTGAACTCTTCCCAGGGCGGCGGTAGTAAAGATACCTGGATCGTGGGAGCCGACTGAGCCATGTTATCTAGAGTCGCGGAACGTGTTTACTGGCAGGCGCGCTACCTGGAACGGGCAGAGAATACCGCGCGCATGCTCAATGTGTTTTCCACCCTGTTGCTCGACCTGCCTCCCAGGACCAAGCTGGGATGGCATTCCCTGGTAGAAATTACCGGCGCCTATCAGGTATTCGATGCCAAATACAAACACGCGACCGAACGCAATGTGATGCGTTTCCTGTTGGTGGACAATAACGGTCACTCCGTCCTCGATATGTTGGCCCAGACCCGCGAAAATGCCCGTACTACCCGTGAGATAATGCCCACCGAAGCCTTCGAGCAGATCAACAATCTGTATTATTTCGCCAAGGAGCATGCTGCTTCGGGAGTTGCAAGAGGGCCACGGCATGAACGGCTGGAAGAGATTATATCGAGTTGTCAGCAAATTTCCGGTCTCATGGCTGGCACCATGAGCCGGGGTGAGGCCTATTGTTTTATCCGCCTGGGCAGGTCCCTGGAGCGTGCCGATATGACCACGAGAATAGTCGACGTGGGCTCCGGCAATCTGTTGCCGGCACTGAGCAGGACGGATAGCAGCGAGGATGCTGCAGCAGATGCAGACGAACCCTATGCCAGTACGCTGTGGATGAATATCCTGCGCTCACTCAGTGCCTATCAAATGTACAGGCAGCATGTTAAGCATCGAGTGAATGCGGTGGATGTTGTTGCGTATCTGTTACAGGACGAGGATTTTCCACGCGCGACCACCCATGCCTTAATCACCCTGACTCACGTCCTCAAAAAACTCCCCAACAATACTAGAGTCGCGAAGCAGGTCGAAAAGACATTACGTTTTGTGCAGAAAGGCAGGATAGATTTACTACTGGACAATGGCCTGCTGAAATACGTCGATGATTTGCAGGTGGAAATCGCTTCGATTCATCAAAAGATTGCGGATACCTGGTTTCTTCCTAATAAATAGATCGTAATTAATCAGAGCCTCTTTGGCTGAAAGACGAAATATGAAAAATTTTAGCTGCGACTGTGGCCAGACCTTGTTTTTTGAGAATCGGCACTGTCTGCAATGTGGCAAGCAGGTCGGTTTCGATCCGCTATCGCTGACTATGAGTTCAAGCATCTCAGAAGCTGGGGAGAACTCGTCTATAACATCGCACCGACTCTGTAAAAACTCTGCAGATTACAATGTCTGCAATTGGTTTGTCAGCGACCTCGCCGATTCCTACTGTATTTCCTGCGAATTGAATCACACCATCCCCAACCTTATGCAGCCAGACCGCAGGCGTTGGTGGCGAAGCCTCGAGCATGCCAAACGCCGTCTTATTTATTCCTTACTGTCGCTGGAATTACCCGTAAGAGGTAAACGCCTGGAACAAAGTGGCCTCGCGTTCGAATTCATTGAGGACCGGCGCACCAATCCGGGGGTGTTGGAGGAACACGTCAACACGGGTCACAGAGATGGTCTCATTACCATCAATATCACCGAAGCAGATCATGTCAGACGAGAGATAAGCAGGCAATTTACCGGCGAATTATATCGAACCTTATTAGGCCACTTTCGCCATGAAAGTGGTCATTACTACTTAACCCGACTGGTAAAGTCGGACGCCGCAATCGGAAAATTTCGGGAGCTGTTCGGTGACGAGACGGTAGACTACAAATCGGCGCTGGAATACTACTATGCTAACAAGTTGAATATTGATCGAAATTTTGACCTGATCAGCCATTATGCACAGTCGCATCCGCTGGAGGATTGGGCAGAAGTCTGGGCTCACTATCTGCACATGGTGGACACGCTGGAAACCGCGGCTGCATTTCAATTGCAACGGGGCTCGGAACTGTTTGATGAATTTAATGAGAAGCTGGTGAAGTGGTCAAAACTGACGATTATGCTGAACTCGTTAAACCGGAGTATGGGCTTAGAGGATGCCTATCCTTTCGTATTGTCAGACCTGACGCTCAAGAAAATTCGTTTTGTCCACGACCTAATTTGTCCCAGTTAGAGGCCCATGCTATCGGCGGCATTTGCCGGAATGCTTCTTTCAGTCTTCTCTCCCAGGTCTGGTTGAGGTCTCGCAGAAAATTGCTGTCGGCCTCAAAGCGGTGCGGCAACTCTAATACCATACTATCAGTCTTATAGATTAAGGTTTCAAGCGGCGGGCCCACACCCAGGTTACTGCGCATGGTGGAATCCATGGAAACCAGGGCACACATGGCGCAGGTGTCAAGGTCTAAGTCCGGGGTCAGAATCCGGTCCAGAATGGGCTTGCCATATTTGCTTTCGCCAATCTGCAGGTAGGGAGTATCGGCGGAACTGGTTATGTGATTGCCCTCAGGGTACACCAGCAGGATTTCATGTTTACTACCTTGAACCTGACCGCCAATGATGAATGTGGCTTCGAATTTCTTGCCCTCGATGGTTCTTTTCTCCTGCTGTTCACGACTCAGATCACCGATATAATCGGCGGCGTCTTCGACGCTGGGCATATTGAGCAGGTTGCGCGTCGCATTTTGCTTGATGTCATTCTTGATCTTGGCGATGGTGGCTTGACTGGTGGCTAGGTTGCCGGCGGTGAGAATGACGAATTGCTTGCGGCCATCGACGCCGAAGCGAAACATCTTGCTGTAGGTAGACACTTGGTCTATGCCAGCATTGGTAAGGGAGTCAGAGCAGAATACCATGCCGACATCTACCGATACTGCTACACAATACGTCATATCTTGAGTTTCTGATGCATCAGCGCTCAATCATACTAATTATGGGGATTACTTAATAGAGACTATTGTGAAATTTTTAAATGCCGTTACAGCCCTTATGAGTAGCGGGATGGATGCAATTGAGGGTCGATTAGGGAGAACAGAGAAGGCCTGTTAAATGGGCTTCAGCCTGGTGGACGAGCTAGTCGTAGTCGTACTCAAGGGCAATGCGTTTGCTGTCAAGGCGCTCTTCGATGCGGCGACGCAATTTTGTGAATTGGGATTTGTCGGTGACGGGGTCCGGAGTTAGCGCTGCGGGATTCTCCGTTTCATCCACAAGCAGGGCTTCTTCGTCCGGCAACAATACCGCCGCGTCTATGAAATCCTGAGAGTTTTCCAGTGAGTCATCCCATTTCCATTCTCTAGCAGAATTTTCCATCGGTTCTTTCATGATGATTGTCTCCAGCTTAATCGATATTGAAATAATTCAAATAGACACTGGCTTAATTAGCTTATCGTTCGCAAGGCTGCGATTCTTCAATATTATTTTTCGACTGTTTGATAGATTCACGGTGCGGTTACCGTGTCCGGGGGATGAACCGGGAAGCGGGGCATAGGCGGGCGAGGTGAAAGTTGGAATTGCTGTAATCGGCCTTGGCTTACTAACTGGATGCGAGGTTGTCGATGGTTTCCTGCCGGAGCTGTTTCTTGGCAATCTTGCCGGCGGCGATACGGGGAAGTTGTTGATATTGGAAATACAACAGCTCGGGAATTTTGAATCCGGCAATTTTTTCCACCAGGAACTGTTTCAATTCTAGGGCTGCCAATTCGCTGTCCGCTTTTAACATGATGCTGGCACAGAGCACTTCTCCCAGACGCTCATCGGGAATGCCATAGACCGAAACTTCGCTGACGGCAGGGTGTTCGGTGATCGCATATTCGACTTCGGCGCAGCCGATATTTTCACCGCCACGGATAACGATGTCCTTGGCTCGATCGAGGATGATGACGAATCCCAGTTCATCCAGCTTGCCGATGTCACCGGTATAGAACCAGCCATCCCTAATTGCTTCGGCTGTAGCTTTGGGCTGATTCCAGTAGCCCTTCATGATCGTCGGCCCCTTGATGCAGATTTCCCCAACTTCCCCGGTTTTCAACTCCCTGCCGGCCTCATCATGGATAAGCAATGTCGTTACCGGTGGCGTCGGTCGCCCGGTGCTATGGGGGCGTGATTCATAATATTTACCGGAAATGATTGCACCGATGGCATTGGTTTCGGTAAGGCCGTAGCCCAGGCCGGGGATGGCCTGGTCGGGAAACTTGTCCAACATCATGCTCAGGTGCTCCGGTGGCCGCGGCGCGCCACCACTCTGGATGCCACGCAGACTGCGCAGGTCGGCGCGGTCAAATTTGTCAGATTGCATCACTTCCCAGGTTTGGGTTGGAACTCCGTGCAGTACCGAGATGCGCTCTGCTTCAATTAAATCCAGGGCCTGATCGGCATCCCACTTGTACATCATGACGAGCTTGCGTTGATTGAGGAAACAGGCAAGAAATTGAGCATGGCTACCGGTGACATGAAACAGTGGGACATTGGCTATGATCGCAGGCGGGAATTCTGGATTCTCCTCGACCAGCTCTGGCTTCAGGATTTCGGTAACCTCTTTAACGAAGTACCAGGTATAGAGTGCGTTAACGATATTGCGATGGCTGGAGAGTACGCCCTTGGGGTGGCCGGTTGAACCGGAGGTGTACATGATTGTGGCATTGTCCTCGGGCTTGACCTGCAGGGCGCTTATGCTTGCGGCAGACAGAGGCTCTACCGATTCGATCATGCTATAGAATTCAGGGTAGTCAGAGGTGGCAGTCGGTTTGATGGTGACGACTTCGATATCGAGGTCATTCAAGTACGGGGATATCTGCTGGAGTCTGTCGGTGTCGAGGAATGCCAGCTTAGTGCCGCTGTCATTCAGTCCATATTGTATTTCCGCGCCCTTCCACCAGGAATTCATTGGCACTACAACGGCACCGATGGTGGTAATCGCCATATAGCTGATACACCATTCGGGGGAATTGCGGGCACAGATCGCAACGCGGTCGCCCTTGTCGATGCCATATCTCTGCTTCAGGACTGCGGCGAGGCGAGCCGTCATATCCAGTGATTGGGCGAATGAAAAGCGTTCTTCGCGGTAGACAAGGAAGGTGCGATCCGGGGCCTTCAAGCCAAGCTCGTAAACTCCTGCCAGGTTTTCTGGTACATTGCTAAAGACCTCCAACTCCTGGCCTTCTATTGTTATGATTTCTGTAGCGAGAGGGGTACCTGGCGCTTTGTGCGCAGCTACTATATCTCTCAATTGCTCCAGGTCCTCTCGAATCTCATCTTCGCTTGTCATCTTCGCCTCAGTTTCTCTGAGGAAGCTCTGATTTTAATTCCAGAGTAACCTTGCCCATTACCCGGCGCTCAGTGAAAACGTTGAAGGCAGCCACGTACTCGGTCAATGAGAATGACTGGGTGATGATGGGCCGCAGTTTGCCCTCATCGTATAGCTTGAGAAGCTCGGCGAAGTTGCGTTCATAGGTATCCGGTTCCTCTTGTCGAAAGCGACCGAGAAATACACCGACCATGGAGGAACCCTTTAGCAGGGCCAGATTGGCTTTGTATGCGGGAATGCGTCCGCTGGTGAAGCCGATGACTAGTAGTCTACCGTTCCAGTTAATACACCGACAGCTCTGATCGAAGAGGTCGCCACCGACAGGATCATAGATTACGTCTGCACCGCGACCATCGGTGAGAGCCTTCACTTTTTCCTTCAGCTCGCCGTCACCGTAATTCAATAACTCATCTGGTTGCAGATGGTTTACGAATTCCAGCTTTTCGTCAGTGCTGGCCGCAGCGATTACCCGCGCCCCCATCAGCTTGCCCAATTCCACTGCGGCCAGGCCGACGCCGCCACTGGCGCCTAGGACCAGGAGGGTTTCACCGGCTTGTAGTTGAGCCCGTTGTTTCAGGGCGTAATAGGAAGTGGTGTAGATCATCGCAAAACCGGCAGCGGTCTTGAAATCCATGTTGGTCGGGATTTTCCTCAGGCCTGATGCCTTCACTACGACCTGTTCAGCGAGGCCGCCGAGACCAGGGATTGCCATGACACGATCACCCACCTCGAATTCTTTCAAGCCGGGGCCAACGAATTTGATGATACCGCCCACTTCGGAGCCTGGAGTGAAGGGCATGGGCGGTTGAAATTGGTACTTGCCCTGAATTTGCAGGCCATCCGGGAAGTTTAACGAGGCGGCATAGACTTCGACTATGGCTTCACCAACACCGGCAACCGGATCATCGATCTCTTTCAAAACCAGGTTTTCTGGCGGCCCGAAGGACTCACAAAGAACAGCTTTCATTAACCCACCTCGAATGCAAAGAAGCCGGATTCAATCACGAAAAGCCGCCAAGGGCAAACGGTGGCGATGTGGATAACGGTCCCGAGCTTCGAATCGAGTGTTTGTGTTGTTGGGATAGAGACAAACGCGTATATTGACAGGCCGATTTAGTTCAAGTCAAAATTGAAAATGAACGAATTACAGCGGCAAGCCTACCTCAGCGCGATGGGGATACAGCTGTATTATCCCCGCAGCCCCCTGGCTGGGGCGAAAGCCTCGCCAGCTTCCCATCTGGTCCCGTCAACTACGCTGTCGACGCCGTCAGCAGCAGACGCCGATAGTGGCCAGCAGCGGCAATTGGAAGCGGCGCCTGGCACCGAATCTCCAGCCCCGACAGTGGCCGTTGCCGCGCCATCGGGTCGTGGTGTAAGCAGCACCGAGGTGGAGCCGGCAGCGCTCAGCATAGACGCTGAGGAGTCAGTACCACAGAGCAGCCCGGAGAGAGATGATGAGACATTGCTCGAGCCCGGGAATGAGACAGGGATGCAAGCTGCGCAGGAGGCAGAGTCGGGCGGGGAGCCCCAGGCGGAGCTGAAATTTGAGCTCTGTTACTACAAAATCAGCACTGAACTGGCAGTCATCGACGAGATTCCCCATCATTCTGGGGGAAAATCACACTCCCATTCTCTCGTACTACTGCGGGCGATTCTGCTGGCGCTGGGTGTTGATAGCGAGGGCCGCCAGTTTAAGCGGGAGACTTTTAGCTGGCCGCTGGCGGCTGCCCTGGAGCTGAAGAGTGAACCAGCGCTGGAAGCGCGAAAGGCGCTGCTGGGGTTCATAAAAAAACGCCAGGAAACTGACGAGTTCAGCAACCTGTTAATATTTGCAGGACAGATCGATGAAATACTAATGCACCACGAAGACGGGGCAGAGGTTCGAGATTATCGGTTCGCCAATTACAACTATTACCTTACTATTACCCGCTCCCTGCGATCGATGTTGGCCTACCCAATGTTAAAACGCGATACCTGGCAGCATCTGCAGCCTCTTCGACAACGCCTTGCCGATCGGGCGAATAACCATTTACCTGGTATTACCCCGGACACCCCTGAATAATGCAGTGATGCTCAGACCCGCCTGAAAGCCCTGAAGCGTTCATTTGCGGCGTTATACTTGTTGCCAAGGGCGACGGCCATCGCCAACATGGATGTGGGTGGGGAGCGTGAGCAGGGAGCGGAAGCTTTGCCGGCGAAGTGTGCCTCGCAACTGAACGCTTCAGGACTCGCTGAGACATTACTGTATTATTCAGAGGTGCCCATGAACCCACATTCGAAGCTTGAATTTTTTGCGCGTAATATGCGCTCGAGCGATTTAGATCTTGTGGTTAAAAATGAAGCAGAAGCCTATGAGCATCCATGGAGCAAACGAATCTTCATCGACTGCCTGCGCGCGGGCTACCAGTGTTGGGTGTTGGCCAATAAGCAACAGATCATCGCTCATGGAGTGATATCCGTGGCTACGGGCGAGAGCCACCTGTTAACTCTCTGCGTCAGCCCCGAATTTCAGAGACAGGGATTTGCCCGGAAATTGGTTCGGATCTTGCTGGATCGGGCCTGTAAACTCGAAGCCAGCGTCTGTTTTCTCGAGGTGCGCAGCTCGAATGCCGGCGCTATCGCCCTGTACCAGTCCATGGGATTTATGCAGGTAGGGGAGCGCAAGAATTATTACCCGGACCACCGCAGAGGTGGAGAAGACGCGTTGATCCTGTCCCGCCAATTGCCACTGCGATGAGCACTGCCGGTGGCTAATTAGCGATGGCTAGGCATCGTTCTCTTTTGAGGCGCCGAGCCGGCGCAGGAGTCCGCAGAGCAGCTTGAAGATGATGATTAGCAACAGCGCGCCACCGATAATTACGGCCAGCATGATGACTGTTCCGATTAGAATATTGACCATCTCCTGGGGGGAGATGTCCTGCCAAATCGATACTCCCCAGAGGCAGGCGAGTCCAATGAAGATGCCGGCGATGCTTGCGGCAGTTTTCTTACGAACATTGAGAAGAGAAAATATCAATATTGTGGCCTGTTATCCTTGTCCCGATGGCTCGCCCTGCAATCCGGATAGCCATTGCAACCCCAGAAGGCACCGTTCTTGCCAGTACGCTTGACCAGCAACTGGCCACACCGGTGACATTGATAGGCGGTTTCGGGAAAGCCCTCATTGTCGGCGAGCTTCACTTTGCAACCTTTTGAGTAACCACTGCAAAACCAATAATCGGTATCACCCTTGTTGCTGCGTACCAGCCGTCGGGTACAGACGGGACAACGATAGTGGGCATCGGGCAATTGCGAAGGTTTACCGTTGAGATCGTTGATGGTGGTGGTGCAGTCCGGATAGCCGGTACAACCCCAAAAAGGCCCCATTTTCCCCTGTTTCAGGCGCAAAGGTTTCTTGCAGTCCGGGCAGAAGTGGAATCTCGAAGGGCTTGAGTCGTTGCTCGGATCGGGCATGTGTAATCCCTAAACGGCTTGATTAATTTGAAGGCTGATGACTGCCTGCGGCATCGGCTCTGAATATCAATTGTAGGCATATTTCTAAACCCCACCCTGCATCTTGTCAACTATTAGCGAACGCTATTGCGCAGGGTCTGGCACCTCTCCCTCGAGTATCGCCTTCAGCGCCGTGACCAGGGTGGCGTTGTCCTCCTCAGATCCAATTGAGATACGCAGCCTGTCCCGCAATCGATCCTGATCAAAATATCTCACCAGAATACCGCGCCGCTTGAGTGACTGGTAAAGGTTTTCCGCTCCTACGGCCTGTGGCACTTCGCAGAGCAGGAAATTGGATTGACTGGGTAGACTGGGCAGCCCCAGTTGGGCCAGAGCCGAGAGCAATTTGCTACGTTCGGAGCGTATCCTCACCCAGCCCTGTCGGGCATGGTCCACGGAATCCAGCGCCGCTGCGGCGAGACGTTGCGATATGGTATCGGTATTGTAACTATCACGAGTCTTGGTCAGCATCGGCGCGACCAGGGATTCACAGGCAATGCCGTAGCCGAAGCGAAGACCCGCCAGCCCGTAGCCCTTGCTTAGTGAACGCAGAATCAGCAGGTTTTCATGGCGTCCTATCAGGGGGATCGAATCATAACCGAGCTCCGGGTCGATGAAATCCACATAGGCCTCATCGACAACCAGGACGCCGTTATAATTCCCGGCCAGTTCATCCAGGTAGGCCACCGAAATCAGGCTGCCGGTGGGCGCCTGTGGATTTACCAGGATAGTAATCCTGGCCTGGGCCTGCTGCAGTTGCGCGAGAAAATTTTTCGGCATCGACCAGTCCGCCTGCAAGTCGATTTCTGCCAGTTTGCAGCCGGCGATATCGGCGAGTACGGGATAGAGTGAGTAGCTCGGCTTGGTTATGGCGATAGTTTCGCCACTATCCACAAATGTAGTCAGTACCAGCCGTAGTAGTTCATCCCCGCCGTTGGTTGGAATGATGTTGTGCTCGGAGACCTGGTGCAAGCTCGCTGCTGCCTGCCTGAACTGATCTGCCAGAGGCGCTGGATAGCGACGCAGACTATCCACCTCAATGTTACGCAGTGCCGCCGCGACTTCTGGGCTCGCAGCGTAGGGATTTTCGTTGGTATTGAGCTTGATGCTGTCACCGTCGTCTGGTTGCTCGCCAGGCGTGTAGCCTTGCATCTTCTCGATATTGGGCCGTTCGAAAGTCATAACTGGGAAATTCTGCCACCGTGGGCGCGGGAAACCATGCAGGGTAAAGGGATTTCGCTTATTCAGCAACATTTCAAACAAGGGGGGCGGTCTGAGTTATCCACTCCCAGCATTAGAGTTAACTCCAAAAGATTAGAATAGCAAGGATCCTGAGAATGGCGCGGGACACTTTTCAAACTAATCTTATGGAGCTAACTGGAGGTTTAGTGGGTGTACCTCCGACACTATTTTTATTCAGTTCTCCGTTGCCGGGGGCAGGTAGGTTTGCAGGCGTTGGCGCCAGCCGGCGAGCCAGAGTTGTTCCTGGCGTTCGGGGGGTGCGTTGGCGACGCGTCGTTCGAGTATGGTGGTGGCGGCAGCGATGAAGTTGTAGAGGGTGTCGGGTCCGTCTTGCATCTGTCGCAGGACTTGCAGCAGGCCCCAGCCTTGTCCCTGATATCTTTCACCGGGTCTGGTTCCCGTGCCCTTAAAATGCACGTAGTCTATCAAGGCATAGATGCCATAGGGGGCATGACTCCGGGCGATGCGATAGAAACGGGTGTCTAGACTGCTTCGCTCCTGCACACCGACGTTGGCCAGCAGCAATGGCAGCGCTGCTTGCAGGCGGCGGGCGATAAAATCCACCTGAATCGGCTTGGTCGTCGCCAGGAATTCTCGTAGCTGTTGCATATCTGCACTGTCGAATTCTACATAAAATTGCTGGCGATTACGCCAGGGAGAATCGGGCCCCGATAGCGCTTGAATCCATGGCGGCAGCGTGACGTTGCGGGAGTGATAGTGTTGCAGCAGGGCAGGGAAAGTTTCTTCGAAGGGCTCGATCTGGCCCTGCTGAAACCAGATGAAATGGCCTATACCCAGAGAAGGAAAATCTTCGCCGGAATTCCAGCTGGTGAGACATTCATAGTCGGAGGCACACTCGTTAGTGAACACCCTTTCCCCAAGCCACTGCAGTTGCTGCTCGGAGAGTACGGGTAATTGACTTTTGGCCACAGGAATCAAACCGATTTGCAGTAGCAAAACCAGGCAAAACCGGCTGAAACTGGTTGAAATTGCTGGCATTTTGTTTTGTTTCCACATATTGATGGAAAAGCTTACCATAGGACTCTTAAAGTAGCCGGTGCCCCTCTCGCGGAGATACCGAAAAGTAGTATTGGGATTTTCTGTAAAAGTAATCGGCAGTTTGCTACAAATAGGTGATATTAATGGCTGATACAGCGGACACTGACATTGAGATTGAATCGCCGCCCCCGGCTGAGGTGGTGCCCGATGAATTTGTCGCCAGTTTGTCGACAATTTATCAGCGCCTGAAGCGCAGTAAAAATCTCAAGACCGCGATGAAACAAGTCGAGCAGGATCTGCTCGACTTGTTGGGGGTCAGGTTGTTCACCATTTACCAGTGTGTGGAAAATGGTAAAGAGATTCTCGCCAGCTTTAAAGGTGGTGATCCCGATGACGATTCTGTAGAAATTCGAGTACCGTTCAGTCCGGCTTCATTAGCGGGTTACGTGGCGCTTAGTCAGCGTTCGCTGATCGTGAAGAATGTTTTGAATAGTCAGGAACTAACTGATATCCATCCGCGCCTGCAATTCAGTAGGAGTTTCAGTGAAGCCAAGGGCTGGAAAGTCAAATCCATGATCATCGTTCCCATCAAGGATGAAATCCTGTTGGGCGTTATGCAATTAATCAATTTTGAGGGTGACCGGGATTTAACCAAGATAGATTTGAAGCACGCGATGATGGTGAGCCAGATGCTGGCGAAACAGTTCAGATCATCCTTACAGAGCACACAGGGCCCCTACGACTACCTGGTGCAAATAGGGGAAATTACCGCCGCCGAATTGGCAGAGTTGCAGAACAGTGCCTCACTCTATGGTGGTTCCGTTAGTCGCTCGCTGATGGAAGATTATAGTCTCGAAGCGGACCTGATCGGTAAATCTTTGGAATATTACTACCGCGTGCCGTATATGAAATACGACTCCAAGCACGAGTTGCCGTTCGAATTGCTGGAAAACATCGGCATCAGTTATCTGCGCAGCAATCTTTGGTTGCCGGTTGCCGGCAACAAGGAAGAGGCAGTCATCCTCATAGATGACCCCTCCGATTACCAGCGCATCATGGAGATTCAGGGTGTCGTTAACGCCCGTAACTATGTGTTTCGAGTTGGACTGCCCGAGCACATCATCAATTACCTGCATGGCGGTGAAGAGGAGGACTTCGAAGCCGGGTTTGACGATGTGTTTGCCTCACTGGAGGAGCAGGGAGGCATCGAAATTGAAAGCGAGGATGAGAGCGACGACGAACGCCTCGCTGCGACCTCGGCCATCATTCAGTTGGTGAATCGCATCATCACCGAAGCCGATCGCCTCGGCGCCTCCGATATTCACATCGAACCGGGCAAGGACAATGCACCGGGAGGGGTCAGGATTCGAGTGGACGGTATCTGCCGGGAATTGTTAAAAATTCCCCAGGAGCACTGTGCGGCGTTGGTTGCTCGTATTAAGGTCATATCCCGGCTCAATATTGCCGAGCGGCGACTGCCCCAGGATGGCAAATGTAAATTGAAAATTCGTGGCAAGAGCCTCGAATTGCGTGTCGCTACCGTGCCAACGGTGCAGGGTGAAAGCGCCGTGATGAGACTCCTGGCTGCCGGTAACGCCCTGCCACTGGATAAACTCAATCTCAGTGTCAAGAACCATGAACAGATTATTGAGCTGTCCTCCCATCCCCATGGCTTGTTCCTGGTGGTTGGACCGACAGGTTCTGGTAAGACCACCACACTGCATGCCGTGCTGGGTCATATCAACAAACCGGAGCGCAAGATCTGGACCGCGGAGGACCCGGTGGAGATTACCCAGCCTGGATTACAACAGGTGCAGATGCTGCCCAAGATCGGCTTTACCTTTGCCACGGCGATGCGTTCATTCCTGCGTGCGGACCCCGATGTGATTTTAATCGGTGAGATGCGGGATGAGGAAACTGCCAGCATCGGTATTGAAGCATCGTTAACCGGACACCTGGTTTTTTCCACGCTGCACACGAACTCCGCCCCGGAAACCCTGACTCGATTGCTGGATCTGGGTCTGGATCCGGTGAATTTCTCCGATGCGTTGCTCGGTGTACTGGCGCAACGCCTGATGCGTACGTTGTGCGGGAATTGCAGCCGGGCTTACAAGCCGGATCAGAAGGAACTCGACCATCTGATTGAGGCATACGGGCGAGAGGAATTCGAAGAATTGGAATTGGATACATCTAATATTGAGCTCAAAGGTGCCGTTGGTTGTGACGAATGTAGTGACACTGGTTATAAGGGTCGAACCGGTATTCATGAATTACTTGTAGGCACTCACGAAGTCCAGGCGATGATTTATCGCAAGGCGGAATTGTCCGAGATCACCGAGCAGGCAATCAAGGATGGCATGAAGACGATGCGGCAGGACGGCATCGAGAAAATATTCAGTGGCATCAGCGACTACCAGCAACTGTTGAGAGTCGTTGGAGGATAAGACTGTAATATCCTGAATTCGGGCCTGCCCAGGTCAGAAAATCCGCAATATACTCTCTTTATTTATGGATTTAGCCCCCGAATATGGCGGTAATAACGGGAAAAAACTCCGAACTAACCCGGTTTTTTTGAACCAGTTCAAAGTTTCGGCATTTACAGCTTCTGCCCCGCCTATATTTAGTCCTATAGTTGCCTGTAGACGTATTTATACCAATAGGCAATTACTAAGCAGGGCAATCACAGTGGCACAAAAAAATCGTGCGCTTAAACCCTTTTTGATTGGCAGCATAATATTCCTCACGCTGGGGGTTGCCATCGCCAGCGAAGCACTTTCCCGATTAGGCTTGGAAGGGAACTATGTCTATCTGTTCTCGGTGGCATTCGTGGTCACGGCGATCATGCTGAGACGAAATTTTCTCCTGCTGCTGGTATTGGTTGTCGGTGTGTCTACAATCAATCTGCCGGAGGCGATGCTGCTACAGTATCACCTCAATCGAGATGTATTGTTGGCGGTCATCTGCGCCATCATTCTGGTGCCGGTGATGTATGAACGCCTGATGGCTTAGTTCACGGTGTAGTTGATCAGATACTCCTCAGGGTAAACCCGGGCGCCGCTTCGAAGTGGCGAACATCGGCCCCCTAGCCGTGGTGAGCGTCACGGCCAGTTCGCTACCGCTACCGTCCAGTTGAGATTTTCGTAGCAGCCCCCAACCGGGGGGAGTAGCCACCGCCAGGATCAGAATCAGGGGCAGACATTTATTGTCCGTGGCTGTCTGCCCTGAGGATAATGTCCAGGCATTAGCGTGGTTTCGGAGTTTATTTGCTTAATGAACGAACGGTTTTGTAGGATGAAAAACTTCAATAAAAACAGGGGGAAATCGCCAACTGAATTTTGGAAATTACGTTTTACCCGAGAATTTATGCACAAAAATGAGATGGTGGACGCAAAAGCCTTGAAAAATGCAGGTTTTATTTTAAAACGTTCTTTCAAAAACATGTATCTCATTGAAAAATATAAATATATTGGATTGGTTAAAAATTGATCAACTTGAGTCAAATTAGCGCAATTTCGAGCTTTACGGGAAATTTGTAAGAACTATGCACCGACTTATCCACAGTTTCTGTGGAAAAAAATTTTCCAGCAATGATATCTGAAACTCCAGTATTCTCAACGGTTTACTGGGATTAGTTTGACACCTCTTTAGCAAGCCTGTGTAACTGGGTTCGATTGCTGTACGGAGAATCGCCCGTTTCCTGCCCTAGTGCTAAATTTCTGGCAGTCTAATGATTCTGATAAAACCCAGTTTGTGCTATATTTACGACTACCGTTCCGTTATAGCAGTGCTGAATGTTTGAGTTAAATAACGAAATTCCTTTCTTGTGGCGTCTCAGTGTCGAGAGCAGTGAGGGCTACTGTTCGGTGGCGATGGTGGTGCCGTGTCCTGCTGACACAGAAATTCAAGATCTCACCATTGAGACTGGTGTGATGAGCCTCTCTTCCGACAGAACTCGATCGGAAAAAGAAGAGACTCTGGAATGGAACCAGGAAGACATCAGCCTGTTTCTAAAGCTGGTTAATCAGAAGCAGCTAAGTAAGCGTCAAGCCATGCCCGATACGGTGCGTATCGATCTTGCAGACCCTGAAATCATCGACATCATTCACATAGTTGCAGCGGCTGGATTCGGGGTGGCGTTCACTTCCTATGGTTTGCTCAAGCAAACCGACAGCCAGTTTCCTGTACATACTTGCAACATCGGTGCCTTCGCCTCGCTGAATACGGTGAGTGGTTTTAAATCTTGTGTCATCGTCGATGTCGAAGATGACGATGTGGTTTGTGTGTTACTGGACGACATCGATGTGCGTGAGACCGACGAGTACGATCACCTGTGTCGCCATGACCTGTTGTTGGTGAAACGCATCGATATCCTGCACCCGGAATTTGCGGAAAACAAAGTCAAACCATCGACTGCCGCCTTACATTGATGACTCCTTAGTTTCAAAACAATCAGAGGCTCCCTAGGAGCCTGATTTTTTCATATAGGCCAATATCGCGTCGGCCGCCTGCTCCACGGTGAGCAGAGTCGTGTCCAGCTGCAATTCCGGATTTTCTGGTGATTCGTAGGGGCTATCCAGGCCTGTGAAATTTTTGATTTCGCCGGCGCGGGCTTTCCGATACAGCCCCTTCGGGTCGCGTTGCTCGCAAATCTCCAGACTGGTGTCGATGAAGATCTCGATGAATTCACCCTCCTCGAACAAGGTGCGGGCCATTTCCCGCTCCGCCCTGAACGGAGAGATGAAGCTCGTGATCACGATAAGACCTGCATCCAGCATCAGTTTCGCGGTTTCCGCCACCCGTCTGATGTTTTCCACCCGATCTGCGTCGGTAAAGCCCAGATCCTTGTTCAAACCATGGCGAACGTTGTCTCCATCGAGCAGGTAAGAGTGCCGTCTTGCTGCGATCAGCTTCTTCTCGATGAGATTAGCGATGGTAGATTTGCCGGATCCTGATAAGCCGGTTAGCCATAATATTTTCGGAATTTGCTGCTTGATGCTGGCGCGACTCTGCTTGTCCACATCGAGTGCTTGCCAATGCACGTTGCTGGCTCGGCGCAGGCCATGGCGAATCTCGCCTTCGGCGATGGGTTCTCCACCGCTTTTATCCAGCAGTCTGAAGCTGCCGGTTGCCCCACAGATGGAAAACGGGTCGTAAATAATAGGCCGGGTAAGGGCAATATTGCAGATGGCTGTTTGCCCGGGCCTCAGCGTATTGGCGGCATACTGATTTTCGCTATCGTCTTCGAGGCGATACTTCAGCTTGCTGATGGTGACTTCACTGCAACCTCCTACCGCTTCGAGAAAATACATTCGTCCCGGCAATAAAGACTGTTGCCCCGAACAATGTATCCTGGCCTCAAACTGATCCGAAAACTCCGGGCGGTCGTCGGCAGCCGTAATCAAGTTACCGGCGACAATTGACACCGAGTAGGTTAGCTCCAATGTTAAATCTGCTATCGCCTGCGCGGTTTTCTGCTGTTGACCCTGCGCGGCAATCGTTAGTATCGATGTCTGCTGGCCCGAGGGCAGGATGGCAACACTCTCACTCCTGCTCAATCCGCCACTGACCAGTTGTCCCTCAACTTTATTAGGCGAGGCCACGGCGCTAACCAGAAATCTCATCGGGCTTTTACTGTTGTCCTGCTTGATCATGAATCACCTGTTATCTAGCTCCGAGTTTCCTCAACTCGCGCGCTGATTAAAACGTTTGCCCACCAGTGCCGCCGTAATATTCACTTTCTGGATATCGATGGCGCCACCGGCGATGCCCCAGCCCCAGGCGTCACGAAGTTTCTGCTCGACCGGGAATTCCGTAGAGTAACCATAGCCACCCATTAGTTGCATGGCCTTGCCGGTAACTTCCCGCACTGTTTCATTGGCAAAACATTTGGCGACCGAACTCTCCGCGATAGAGGGAAGTCCCTTCTCGGCATTGACGACGGCGCGATACAGCAGCAAACGTGATGCCTCCAGCTTCATTTTCATTTCCGCGATTTGCAGTTGTACCGCCTGGAAATCAACCAGTGGTTTGCCAAATTGTCGCCGTTGCTGCACGTAGTCCAGGACGAAGTCGAAGGCCGATTGGGCCACGGCTAATGACATGGTGGTGTTGCCGCAACGTTCGAGATCGAAGGCGTCCATCAGCTTGCCAAAGCCGCCCGCGGGCACCAGGATATTCTCAGCGGGCACGTCTACATCGTCGAAGTACATATCGGCACTGTAGACGCCGCGAAAACCCATGTGATGATCCCGTTTGCCGAAGCTAAATCCTTTACTGTCCTTGGCTACCAACACTGCGCCAATTCCCTTGGCGCCGGCGATACCGTCCATCCTGCAGTAAACCACGTAGACCTCGGAATGGCCGGCACCGGAGCACCAGCGCTTGTTGCCATTGAGGATGACGCGATCGCCCTCGAGTCGGGCATGGGTGGTGAGGTCGGTCAGGGCCGATCCCGCATCGGGTTCCGACATGGAGACGGCAACCACAATCTCACCGCTACATACCCTGGGCAGGATATCGTTCTTCATCTTTTCGCTGCCAAAGTGAGCGATTGCCAGAGTAGGACCAAAACAGGATTCGAAAACAGGAAATGCCACGGCGATGGAAATTTTGGCAATTTCCTCCAGTACCAGCACCGCGTCCAGATGGGACATGCCAGCGCCGCCATAACTGGAATCGAGATTGACGCCCAGGTAGCCCAGTTCCGCAAAACGTTTACGCAATTCCCTGTCTGGGGGTTCGTCACTGGCTTCGATTTGGCGGGCTATTTCCGGTAGTTCTTTCTGTGCAAAGCGCCTGACTGATTGCTGCAGCGCCTGTTGTTCTTCGGACAATGTGAAGTCCATGGCTTGTGCTCCTCGATATTTTAAGGGATTCCAGCTTTGGAGTCCGCGCCCATTGTAGTGCAACTATTGGTGATGCCAAAGGCCAAAGATTCAACGAGCTTATGGAGTTTCCCACCTGCCGTGTGCAACTGCTATAATCCCGCCGCTTTTATTTTCCGCAGCATTAAGCATATTGCGGTGAATCGCCGTCGGCAGGATGCTGCTGACACCGCTTCGCGACAGCCAAGGTCATGATCACAGAAACCTTACAACAAGAAATCCTGCGCCGCCGGGTGCTGGCAATCATCTCACACCCGGATGCGGGCAAAACCACTATCACGGAAAAGTTGCTGTTGTTAGGCAAGCTCATCCAGGTGGCCGGCACCGTAAAAGCCAGAAAATCTGATCGCCATGCGACTTCAGACTGGATGGCCATGGAAAAACAACGGGGCATATCGGTTACCTCGTCGGTGATGCAATTTCCCTACAAGGGCAGCATGGTGAACCTGCTGGACACGCCGGGTCATGAAGATTTCTCCGAGGATACCTACCGTGTGTTGACAGCCGTAGATTCGGCGCTAATGATCGTAGACGGGGCCAAAGGCGTAGAGGAACGTACCATAAAGCTGATGGATGTGTGCCGACTACGGGATACGCCGATTTTCACCTTTGTGAATAAACTGGACCGGGATATTCGGGACCCGGTAGAAATTCTCGATGAGATTGAGGCGGTGTTGAAGATAAAGTGTGCACCCGTCAACTGGCCCCTGGGTATGGGAAAGGAATTTAAGGGTGTATATAACCTCCGTACCGACACTATAAATGTTTACCGGCAGGGGCAAGGTCACCAGAGGTCGGAAGATATTCAAATCAAGGGGCTGTACAGCCCTGAAACCACTGTGCTGCTCGGCAGCTATGCCGGTGATTTCAGGGACGAAATTGAACTGGTGAAGGGCGCGAGTCACCAGTTTGACCAGGCTGCGTATTTAAAGGCAGAGCTGACCCCGGTTTACTTCGGCACCGCCCTGGGCAATTTTAGTGTCAGGGAAATGCTGGATGATTTTGTGCAGTGGGCGCCACCACCACAGAGTCGCGAAACAGAAACTCGGACGGTTGCTGCCGATGAAACTGATTTCAGTGGTTTCGTCTTCAAAATCCAGGCGAATATGGACCCCAGGCACCGGGATCGTATTGCCTTCATGCGAATCTGCTCCGGTGAGTACAACAAGGGCATGAAGATGCGCCATACCAGGCTCGGTAAAGACATCAAAATTGCCGATGCAGTCACCTTCATGGCCGGGGAGAGAACCCAGGCAGAAGTTGCGGTCTCGGGAGACATTATCGGCTTGCACAACCACGGCACGATACAGATTGGCGATACTTTTACCAGCGGCGAAGAACTGAGATTCAAAGGCATTCCCCATTTCGCACCGGAGCTGTTTCGACGCGTCCGGCTGCAGGATCCACTGAAGCTGAAACAATTACAGAAGGGGCTGACCCAGCTCTCGGAGGAAGGCTCTACCCAGGTGTTCATGCCCCTGAGAAATAATGACCTGATTGTGGGTGCCGTGGGCATATTGCAGTTCGAAGTAGTGGCCTTTCGGCTCCAGGACGAATACAAGGTGGAATGCATATATGAGCCGGTGAACGTGTATGTAGCACGATGGGTAGACTCTGACGATAAGGTGAAGCTGGAGGAGTTTCGCAAGAAGGCACAGGAACACCTGGCCATCGATAGCGGTGCTTATCTCACCTATCTTGCTCCCACCAGGGCCAATCTGAACCTGATGCAAGAACGCTGGCCTGAAATCAGCTTCCATGCCACTCGAGAGCATTAATCGAAATCCCATGACCAGCTGTCACATGCAATTTCAGATCGGCGCCAATGATGGCAGGGCCCGCACCGGTGTCATGCAATTTCCACGGGGGCGAGTGGCAACGCCGGCCTTCATGCCGGTCGGCACCTACGGCTCGGTCAAGGCATTGAATCCGGCGCAGGTGGCCCTGACCGGCGCCGAGATACTACTGGGCAACACATTTCACCTGATGTTGCGTCCCGGTACGGAAACCATACAGCGGCACGGTGACCTTCACGATTTTATCGGTTGGCAAAAACCCATACTCACAGATTCCGGTGGTTTTCAGGTATTCAGCCTCGGCAAGAGGCGAAAGATTTCGGAGGCGGGGGTTAAATTTCAGTCGCCCGTCGACGGTGCTGAAATATTTCTCGGACCGGAATCGGCGATCGAGGTGCAGCAAAAACTGGGTGCAGACATCATCATGGTCTTCGATGAGTGTACGCCGTACCCGGCCACTGAAAAGCAGGCGCAGGACTCTATGCAATTGTCCCTGCGCTGGGCCTGGCGTTGCAAGCAAGCCCACGGTTCGCATCCTGCCGCGCTGTTCGGCATCGTACAGGGCGGCATGTTTGCGCATCTGCGGGAGCAGTGCTTGACCGAATTGGCGGAAATGGACTTCGACGGCTACGCTCTCGGTGGCCTGTCTGTGGGTGAGCCGAAGCAGGAGATGGTGGCCGTAATTGAGTCCTGTGCCGCAATGATGCCGGCGTTAAAACCTCGCTATTTAATGGGTGTGGGTACGCCTGCGGATATCGTCCATGCCGTTAGACATGGCATCGATATGTTTGACTGCGTCATGCCAACCCGAAATGCTCGCAATGCGCATCTCTTTACTTCTGCGGGTTTGCTGCGACTGCGCAATAGCCGCTACCGAAACGATACCGCTCCTTTGGACCCTGATTGCAGCTGTTACACCTGCCAGAATTTCAGCCGGGCTTATCTGCACCATCTGGATAAGTGTGGGGAAATGTTGGGATCACAGCTCAACACCATTCACAATTTGCACTTCTACCAGCAACTCATGTCGCAATTGCGCGGCGCTATAGAACAGGGTAGATTGAGCGACTTTGTCAGCCAATTCCTGTTGAATCAGGAAAAACTCGAGGCTGAGGGGGTTCCGGATTAACCGCTGGCGCCCGGCTGATGCTTATAAGCCTTGAAACCAGGGGATTCATCCCAACTATGCTTGCAAGCTTAAAAGTGTACCTGATCAAAAACAATAGCAGGAATCGCTGTCACCACCAGGTTAATCGGTGACATCGTTACTGCGCTTCATCGAGGGAACCAGTCATGAATCTATTATTTCCTACAGCGTATGCCCAGGAAGCCGCGGCATCATCGGGAACTTTCAATCTTATTCTGTTTGGCGGCATGTTCCTGTTAATGTACCTGATCATATTCCGCCCGCAATCGAAGCGCGCAAAAGCTCAGAAGGAGCTGGAATCCAGCATCACCAAGGGTGATGAGATAATGACCGCCGGCGGCATGCTCGGCAAGGTAACAAAGGTAAATGACGATTACGTGGCAATTCAAGTGGCCGATAATGTCGAATTGAAGATGCAGAAATCTTCCATTGTGGCGGCTCTGCCCAAAGGCACTATTGCCCAGATTTAAGTCAGCTACCGCAGCTACGAACTGCGGTTCTTTATAGACAACAGCACGCAGGCAGATGCAATTATGCTAAACAAATATCCGCTGTGGAAAAACCTTCTTATCCTGGGGGTTGTGCTGCTGGGATTCCTTTATTCCGTGCCCAACCTCTACCAGAACGATGAGGCCATCCAGGTAACAAATACGACTGTCGATATCAATGAATCGGATCTGGCGGTAGTTACCACCGCACTGGAAGCGGCCCAGGTCGAGTTTTTTGGTTCCGAGTTGGATGCGAACAATCTTTTGGTTCGACTGAATACGGTAGAAGATCAACTACGTGCCAAGACCGCTATCGAACGAGCCTTGACCGATGATTATATCGTCGCCCTGAATCTGGCGCCGACCACGCCCGCCTGGATGCAGGCCATCGGCGCCGGTCAGATGAACCTAGGCCTGGATTTGCAGGGCGGAGTGCACTTCCTCATGGAAGTCGATATGGAAGCCGCTATCGAACGGCGCATGCAAGACAATCTCAGTAACGTACGAAGTATATTGCGCGAGTTGCGTATACGTACCCGTGGACTCAGCCTGATAAGCAATGACTACATCGAGGTCAGGTTTGCCAGCGAAGAAGACCGCAGGAATGCACGTTCCGAATTGTTGGATAATTTTCCGGAACTTCAATTCCAGAATAGAGAGTCTGAGGGTTTGGCGATTCTTGATATGCGACTTACGTTGGAGACAAGTTTACAGATTCAGCGCGACACTCTGCAGGCAAACAGGACTACCCTGTTAAGCCGGGTTGATGCGTTAGGCGTGGCCGAGCCGACAGTGCAGCAGCAGGGAGCAGACCGAATCGTAGTCGAGTTGCCCGGTGTGCAGGATCCGGCTCAGGCGATTCGAGTACTGCAACGCATTGCTACCATGGAGTTTCATCTGGAGGCCGCTCTGGGTGCTCCCAGTCTCTCTTACGAGTCCTATACCACGCCCGACGGTGTACCTGTAAACGTCGACAACGATGTCATTCTGCAAGGTGACCGTATCAGTGCCGTGCGCGCCACACTGGATCAGAATGGTTTGCCTCAGGTTCAGATCAACCTGGATGCCCAGGGCGGCAATCAAATCAACCGCGTAACCAGGGACAATGTAGGCCGGAATATGGATATTCTGCTCATCGAAACCAAGTCGCGTACCGTTAGTGTTAGCAATGACGCCGGTGAGGAAGTCGAAGCAAAGGAATTTTACGAAGAGAAACGCCTGATCAGTCACGCCACCATTCAGACGGCGCTACCGCGGACGTTCGTTATAACCGGCTTGTCATTAACAGAAGCCAATGAGCTTTCCCTGTTAATCAAATCTGGATCCCTGGCTGCGCCAATGACTATTATTGAACAGTCAGTTATCGGCCCGACCATGGGTGCGGAAAACCTGGAACAGGGTATCAGGGGCGTGCAAGTTGCCGCGGGTCTGGTGGTTATCTTCATGTTCTTTTACTACCGGGTTTTTGGCCTGGCAGCAAACGCCGCCTTAATCATGAATATCCTGCTGATTTTTGCCTTCATGTCGTCGATCATTCCGGCCACGCTCACGCTACCGGGAATCGTTGGTATCGTATTAACGGTGGGCATGGCGGTGGATGCCAATGTTCTGATTTTTACCCGTATCAGGGAGGAGCTAGCGGATGGGGCAACGCCCCAGAAGGCAATCGATTCTGGCTACGATCGCGCCTTCACCACCATCCTCGATGCCAATATCACTACCTTCCTGGTTGCGGCGGTGCTGTTTACTATAGGTACCGGGCCAGTTAAAGGTTTCGCAGTCACCCTCATGATAGGCATTATCACCTCGATGTTTACTTCGATTGTAGGCACCCGCGCCCTGGTCAATCTGATTTACGGTGGCCGCAATGTAAAAACTCTTGCCATCGGCAATTATGCAAAACCCAAGAGCGCTACCAGTTGATGCAGCACCCGGTCATCGGCATCTGAAGGCAGAGGTCCGGTCTTAAAAAACATAATGTTCAGTCGAGTATTTTGATGAAGAATGAATTTGATTTCATGGGCATTCGCCGCATAGCCGGTTCGATTTCCGTGGTGCTGGTGCTGGTTTCTATCGTTTCCCTGGCGGTAAATTCCCTGGAATTTGGGCTGGACTTCACTAGTGGCACTTCGGTGAGGTTGAATTACTCGGAAGCAATCGTGCTGAATGAGGTCAATGGCGCCTTGAGCAGCAATGGTTATATCGATGCGGTAGTGGTGAGTTTTGGCTCCGACCGCGACATCCGCATCATATTGCCGGTCGATGAAACGGTGGCGGTGGCAGATCAGGCAGCGCAGGCGGCAGAGGTTGGAGAAACGATCGCTGCGTTGCTGCGCAACGAAACGGCGAGTGAAGTTACCTTGCTCGGATCCGACTATGTTAGCGCCAAAGTGGGTGGGGAATTGGCGGAACAGGGTGGTCTGGGCATGTTGGTGGCGCTGGGGATTATCATGGTGTATATCTCCGTCCGTTTCCAGTTCAAATTCGCCATGGGCGCGGTGGTGGCTCTAGCCCATGATGTAATTGTTACTCTAGGCATCTTTTCCGTTTTCACGATAGAGTTTAATCTCAATACCCTCGCCGCGTTACTCGCAATTATCGGTTACTCTCTCAACGATACCATCGTGGTATCGGATCGCATCCGGGAAAATTTCCGACGCATGCGCAAGGGGTCGCCACTAGACATGATCAACAGATCCCTGAATCAGACCTTGAGCAGGACCCTGATTACCTCTTTCACCACCTTGCTGGTGCTATTCTCTATCTTGTTCATCGGTGGTGAATCGACCCAGGGTTTCGCCGTGGCTCTGATCATCGGCGTGGTCATAGGTACCTACTCTTCGATCTACATCGCCTCCAATGTACTCCTCTATATGAATGTCACCCGTGAAGACTTGATGATTCCGGTCAAAGAGGGCTCCGAACTGGACGATATACCTTGAACAAGCCTGCTTTAGACCAATAGGTGCCGTGAGTCCCGAGCCGGCCCGGCGCTGGTAATTAGCACTTGGCGAATTTCACCTTTATTGCTATGTTGCAGCAGACGTAAATTGGGCTGACAGGCCAACGAGTATGACCAAACAATGAGTTTTACACCGCCTACATTCCTGCCAGGATTTCTGCGCTGCCTCGGCTGGCTGAGCATCATTCTCGTGGGGCTGCCTGCGCTGTCGTCGGCCCAGACCACGGATTTATTTCCCCGTCCTGCGGCACTGGAACCAGCCATTAACTTCTGGGTGCGGGTTTACACAGAGGTCGATACCCAGAGCGGTTTTTTGCATGATTCCCAGAACCTGGCCGTGGTTTATCAGAGCCTGGCCCTGAACCGGAGGCAAATCGAATCCGCCCGTGAGCGCATTCAGAACGATCTGAGAACACTGGCGACGGGTAAGCGGACTAAGCTGACACAGAGCCAACAGGGGGTGCTTGCCCTGTGGCCGCAGGATGTCAGCAATCAGACTCTGCGCGCCGCCACCTCCAATGTGCGTTGGCAGCTCGGACAGTCCGATCGCTTCCTCGGTGGCCTGGAACGCTCTGGTGCCTACCGTGCACACATCAACCGCGTGGTGAAGGAGAAAAGACTGCCACCGGAATTAGGGGTGTTGCCCCACGTGGAATCTTCTTTTAATCCGGGGGCACGTTCGAGTGCCGCCGCCACCGGTATGTGGCAGTTTACCCGGGCTACCGGACAGCGATTTATGCGTATCGACCACATCGTCGATGAACGGATGGATCCTTATATTGCTACCAACGCGGCCATGAGTTTGTTGGAGTATAACTACAGCGTGTTAGGGACCTGGCCGCTGGCGCTGACTGCCTACAATCATGGCGTCGGTGGTATCAGCAGAGCAGTTCGCCAGATCGGCACCACGGATATTGCAAAAATAATCGCCAATTACAACGGCAGGGCCTTTGGTTTCGCTTCACGCAATTTTTATCCACAGTTTCTCGCCGTTTTGCAGGTGGAGAATGACGCTGGCCGTTATTTCGGTGACGTGCGTCTGAACCCGGCGCCAGATTTCCGCGAAGTAGAAATTGATTCCTATATCGATGCAGAGGTTTTTGCCCGCTCCATCGGCATTAGTCTGGAGCAGCTGCAGGCGGACAATCGGGCCCTGCGGCCGGTGGTATGGGAAGGCAACAAGAGAATACCCAAGGGTTTTATGCTGAAGGTGCGGGCGGCAGCGGTGCCAAACGACAACCTGCTGGCCATGATACCGGCGGATTTCAAGTTCCCGGTACAGACACCGGATATTGCCTACGTGGTGATCCGTGGTGATAGTCTGTCGGTGATAGCACGACGTTTTAATACCAGCGTCTCCCGGCTTGCCTCTCTAAACCAGCTTGCATCTCGCAACCGAATTGCAATAGGGCAACGCTTGCTGCTGCCGCAGGATGATTCCGATTCGCCGTTAGCTGTTGCAGCTCTGGTAAGCACGGAGGGGGCTTACACGGTGCGTCGCGGCGACACGGTTTCGCTGATTGCGGCGCGTTTAGGGGTGACAGAACAGTCCCTGCTGGCCGTGAATGCAATTCAGGACCCACGGCGAATATACCCGGGACAACTGTTAACTCTACCTGGCTTCGAGCGCAGCGATGACCAGCTGGCAGCCATAGCTGCCGATACTACCCCGACGCCACCTACCCTGATTCAATTCTCCGAAGAGCTGGAGTCGGCGAGCGTTGAGTTTGCAGGTCGTGAGCCCGAGCCAGTGCTAAGCGAGAGTTTGACCTCGTTGGCGCTGAAGCAAACGGCGCTGCCGCCGGCTGCGGTGTTACCGGCCAGCGCCGTTCTGGGAAATGAGGTAACGGCGGCAGAGGAGCAGGCGGTGGCACTGGATCCCGTGCTGGACGTGGCAGCGAGCAACGAACAGCTTAGCGATGCCTTGTCTGCAGACCCATCCGATTACTCGGTAGCCAGCAACAACAGCATCGAGATTCAGGCGTCCGAGACACTGGGCCACTATGCAGACTGGCTGGGTATAAGTGCCTGGGATCTGCGCCGACTGAATAATATGGTGTTCCGTGATCCAGTCATCATTAGCAAGCGCCTGACCCTGGCTTTTTCCAGGGTCAATATTGCCGAATTTGAATTGAAGCGTAGAGATTTCCATTCCACGCTACAGCAAGAATTCTTTAGCAATTATCGAATTCAGGGTGTGGAACAATACCAGTTGAAACGGGGTGAAAATATTGGCGCCGTAGCGATGGATCGTTACTCCACCCCAATTTGGCTGTTGCGCCAATACAATCCAGGCCTGGATTTCAATCGAATTCAGATCGATCAGGAAATTATCTTTCCCTTGTTGGAGCAGGTGCAGTAAAACTTCACAAATTGCAGTTCCAATTTATTAATTCTGGAAATTCCCTGCGACGCATTTTATGCGTAGCAAAAAATTCTTAGTTGTTAATTCATAAGTACAGAAGATGGAATATGAGTATTAAATTATACGGCATGCCATTGAGTAACTATTACAACATGGTCAAGGCGGTGCTTATTGAAAAGGGGATGGAGTTCGAAGAGATCCTGGTCAAGCCAAATCAGGACGAAGAATATCTGGCGCAGAGCCCAATGGGTAAAGTTCCCTGCATAGAAACCGAGGCCGGCTTCCTCACGGAAACCGGGGTAATAATCGATTATATCGATGCCCTGGGCGAGGGACCTTCGTTCTATCCCACGGATGCCTTTGCCAAGGCCAAGGTGCAGGAGCTAATTCGCTACCTTGAACTTTATATTGAATTACCGGCGCGGCGCCTGTTTGGTGAGGTGTTTTTTGGCAGACCGGCAAGCGCTGAGGAAAAGGCTGCGGTCAAGGGTTTACTGGTGAAGGGTTTTGCAGCGCTGGAAAAACTGGCAAAATTTGATCCGTATATTGCTGGTGCGGAAATTAGCTACGCCGATTTCTATTTCCGCTACAGCGTCAACCTGGCAACCATTGTTTGTAAGAAAGCGCTGGATTGGGATGCCTTCAACGAGCTGCCACACATCAAACAATTACTGGATCTGATGGATGAGAGGGCGTCGGTGCAGCGCACGCTTGCGGATCAGGCGTGAACACGGCTGATCCACGGAGCTTGTAGAATTAGCGATGGTGGGTTCTTTCGAGAATCCCCTTGTTAGCACCCATATCCAGGATGGTCGCAATATGCTCTTCGATGTCCTCCGCGCTGGCATTGAGGCCGAGATCCACGCCGACATTCTCGCGCACGTCGGCAGAATAGTAGCGGCCGCCGGCGGCCTGGATGATGCGACCGTTGGGCGCCTGCTCGCTACACAGGAACACCACGGCAGGAGTGACCAGTTCCGGCGCCAGCGTTCCCGCGCTGTCTTCGAAGCCGGGTAAATCTTCAGTCATGCGAGTGGCGGCGATGGGTGCAATCGCATTGCTAAAGATATTGTACTTGGCACCTTCCAGTCGCAGCGTGTTCATAAAGCCAACCAGGCCAAGTTTTGCGGCTCCGTAATTACTCTGACCGAAATTGCCGAAGAGTCCGGAAGTGGATGTGGTCATGACGATGCGACCAAAATTTTGTTCGGTCATGATAGGCCACACGCATTTAGTACAGTTAAGACTGCCAGTAAGGTGCACATCCAGTACCGCGTGCCAATTCTCCAGCGCCAACTTGGCGAAAGTCTTGTCCCTCAATATGCCGGCATTGTTAACCAGGATATCGATGCGTCCCCAATTTGACATGGTTTCTTCGCACATGGCCTGCACCGCGTCGAAGTCAGTCACAGAGGCTGCACTGGCCACGGCGCTGCCGCCGTTATCACATATTTCCTGCGCCACCGATTCCGCCGCGCTGGCAGAACCGCCGCTACCATCCACACCGCCACGGAGGTCATTGACCACTACCCTGGCGCCCCGTCTGCCCAGTTCCAGGGCATGTTGTTTGCCGAGCCCGCCGCCAGCGCCCGTGACTATGGCTACCCTGTCTTTAAAACTGATTGTCATACTAGATCCTCATTCCGTGTTGCTTTACCTAATTCAGGGCCCTGGAGGCCAAGAACGAAATTGACTGGATTCTATGCTGACTCTGGCCAAGCTGCAACGCTAACAGCTTAGGGCAACTGACATAGTCACAGCGTGTGTGGGATACTAGACTTCGCAGAGCAACTCGTTTTACAGAGGACATACATTTATCAATGAGTGATATTGAACCGGTTCCAGCCGCAACGGTAGTTCTCGCCCGTGAGTCCTCCACTAAATCTGATATCGAAGTGTTGTTGTTGTTGCGCAATTCCAAATTGGTCTTCCATGGCGGTCATTGGGTGTTCCCAGGCGGCAGGATCGACGCCGATGATTTCACCCAGTGTGAAAGCGGACTCGAATATCCAGCAGCTTTGAAAGCAGCCGTACGGGAGACAAGGGAGGAAGCCGGGATTGACATCGATGAGAGTCAACTGGTACACACTGCACACTGGACCACACCGCCGGCGCTACCACGGCGGTTCAGCACCTGGTTTTTTATCTGCCCATTGCGGCAGACTGTGGCAGTCAGAGTGGACAATGCGGAGATTCATGATTATCGCTGGATTACGCCCACCGACGCAGTTGCCGAAGCCAAGATTGAAACCCTGATTCTGCCCAGGCCCACTGTCACCACCCTCAAAGATATTGCTGCCTGTCGCAACCTGACTGAGTTGATGCGCCATGCTACCGAGAGCAGCATTCGGGTTTTTCCCCGGGATTCGGAATATTACCGACCTGCGGAAATGGGTTGCCGGCAGGCATCAGATTACTAAGCCCTGGAACTCGCCTCGCTGCGGGCTGAAAATCGGCTATCCCAAGCGCCTGAAACTGGCCAGAATAGTTCCGCAATTCTGCATAAGTTCAGACAGAATCAGGCTTCACTCTGACTATCTGATTTTGCAAGGTTTTCATCGGCATTGGTTCGGATAAGCCCTTGCTTTTCTGGGCGACTTAATGGGATAGTTAGGCTCGACTTACTGCAATAAACAGCGTGCGGCAGCGGTCAGTAGTGATACCGCTGGAATTCAGACAGGCGCGCTGTATCGGCAGCATCCACGCCGGTTCTCGCTTCTCTTCGCGGTGACGAAGACCAGGGTTAGCGAGTACGGGAATGTGTATTTGAAATTGGATAGTAGAGCCCTTATGTCGACTCCCACATTCGATAGCCTTCGAAGTACCCTCAAGAATCTGCGCCGCCGCCGTAGCAATCTGTTTATTCTCAAACAGAGCAGTTACTTCGTCATCGCCCTTAGCGTGTTTATTCTCTCTCTTAGCGCGCTGACCGCCACCCTGGATCTGGATAAGACCGCAACCACTGCCATGTTTGCTAGCTCTTTGGTGGTGTTGAGTCTGATGGTCTGGCAACTGATCCGGGTGCTGAGTCGGCGCCATAGCGATGATCGTCAGTTGGCTCACTATGTCGAAGACCATATTCCGGATCTGGAACAACGGCTGCTGACGTCCCTGGAATTTAGCGAAGAGGATTTGATAAGTGGCAGACGTGGGGTCTCACAACAGTTTATCCAGCGACTGTGGCTCGATGCCCAGGAACACGTACAGCAACAACAAGAGCAAGTGCGTATGGTTGCCCCGGCCCGGGCTTCCTGGTGGTCTTTTGCCGCTGCACTAAGCGTTGTCGCCGTGGCCACATTCGTGTTTGCGAATTCGGAGTTTCTCCTTAATGCCGGCAGCAGGCTGGTATGGCCGTTTGCAATAATTGAACCGGTGACGGTTGTAGAGATTCTGCCTGATATCGAGATCACCGTGGAGCCCGGCGATCTGGAACTGCAACGGGGTGATAGTGTGACTATTATCGCCAGGGTCATCAATGCCGTCCCTGAGTCGATCAATCTGCGCACCCAGATCGACAACGTAAACTGGCGCAACCTGTCCATGTCACGAGATGGCAGCGGCAGTGACAGTGCGACCTATAGTTACTACATTCCATCCCTGCAAGAAGACACGACCTATTATGTAAGCTTCAATGAGCGTGGCGAACAGAATTCCACGCAGTACCGTATTAGCCTGTTCGACCTGCCTCAGATCGAACAGATAGATCTCGCCTACGACTATCCTGAATACACCGGCTTCGAGGATATCCTGGAAGAAGATAGCGGCGATATGGTGGTGCCTGAAGGCACGGAAGTTGAACTCATCGTGACCTTTAACAAGCCCATCGCAGTGGCGAGCGTAGAATTCGATGGAAGCTATGCTGCCGAGGAAGACGAGATCGAATTGCCTGCCCCCTATGCCCCCCTGCAGATGAAAATCGAAGGCAATATAGGCCGCGCCAGTTTTACCGTGACTCAGAACGGAGTCTATCGAATTTCGGCCACAGATCTTGCCGCGATGGAGACTAAGAATCCACTGGATTATTTTATCCGAGCGATTACCGATACGCCGCCGGAGTTGACCTTGAAGCGACCCGGTCGAGATCAGGACGTGATGCCGCTGGAGGAAGTGGTATTGGAGATTGACGCCAGCGATGACTATGGGCTGAGCAGCTTCACCTTGAATTATTCTGTGGTCGGGGCCGACGAGGTCGAAGTTAATTTTCTGCCGGAAGTGAATATGCAAGAGGTAACTGGCAATGAACTGATCTATCTGGAAGAACTGGAGGTAGAGCCGGGGGATTTTGTCACCTATTACCTGACCGTCGCCGACAACAATGACCTGCACGGGGCAAATGAAATTATTTCCGATATTTACTTCCTGCAGGTAATACCCACCGATCAGGAGTTTCGCCGTGCCGCAGGCATGAGTGGTGGGCAGGGAGCCGGTGGAGGACAAGGTGGTGACAGCAACGCCCTGGTCAGCGTGCAAAAAGACATTATCGCGGCGACCTGGAAACTGAAAAACCGTCAGAGCAAGGTATCAGTTGCCGAGTTTGTCGCCGACGCCGAGATTATTTCAGAATCCCAACGCGAAGCAACCGGGCGAGCGCGCCAGTCCATCGACAGGCTCGCGGAGCGGCTGAATTTTTCCGACGATAGCTATGACTCTGCTGTTGAAAATCTGTCCCGCGCTATCGAACAGATGAATCTGGCTGCACAGGAGTTGGATAAAGAACAGATTACCAGCGCCTTGAAGCCGGAGCAGTTAGCGCTGCAATTCATTCTGAAAGCCGAAGCCAGTATTAATCGTACCGATATCAGCATGCAGCAAGGTGGCGGTGGCGGCGGCGGTGCCCGGCAGGAGCGGGAGGACTTGCGTGAGCTGTTCGAGATGGAGTTGGGGCAATTGGAAAATCGTTATGAAACAACAGCGAGTCGGGGTGGCCAATCTCAGCAAGAGACCGAAGAAGCCAACAAATTGGAAGAATTGGCGCGGCGCCAGGAAGGTCTGACGCGGGCGCAGCGCAATCTCGCTCGCCGTGAAGAACAAATGACGGAAGAACAGAAGCGACGTGAACTGGAGCGCTTAATGCGCCAACAGGAGCAACTCAGTCAGGAAGTCGCGCAGCTGGCTCAGCAGATGAGCAGGGGCCAGCAACGCTCCCAGAGTCAGTCGCAATCTCAATCACCGAGCCAGTCATCCAGTAGCTCCTCTGCCAGCGGTGGCCAGCAATCGTCTCAACAGGCTCAGCAAACCGCATTGCAACGCGCGGCGCAACAGATGCAAGAAGCAGCACGCAGTGAAACCGCGTCGATGGCGGCAGCAAGATCTCAGAAAGCACTGGACAATTTGCGCGAGCAGCAACGGGAACTCAACCAACGTTCCGATAATTCCGTTAACCAGTTGGCGCAGAATCTGGGACAACGGGGCCGGCAATTGCTGCAGAAGCAAAGACAGTTGCAGGATGCGTTGCAGCAAGCCACTCGTGATCAAGGGCTCGGCCAGACCCGGCAGGCGGTCCGCGACGGCGAGTCCATGCGGGGGCTGGTGGAAGCGCAACAACAGCAACAGAGAGCCCTGGGTGAGATCGGAGATATGTTGCGAGCCATCATCGCTCGTGGCGACAATGATGATCAGCGGCTTATGGCCCAGGCCCAGGCCGCATCCAGAGAATTGCGACCGATTCGAGAAGAAATGCAAACCAGTAATCGGGTGTTACGCAATGGCATGGTTAATCTTGCCGTGGACATCGAGCGGGAATTAGAGGCCCAGATTGAGGAATTTGCGCAGTCCCTGGCGGCGCTGAATCCGGCGCAGAGCGGTTCTCAGTCCAACCAGCTGCAACAGGCTGCTGCCGACGCCGAATCGCTGCGCGAACAAATTGAAGAACTTCAACAACAAGTACTGGCGTTCAGCGAAGCCGGCCAACAACCTGGACCAGGCACCACATCGATTCGGGAAATGCGCGATCAGCTAGAGCGTACCCAGCAACTGGCAGAGCAATTAACCCAGCAGCTGCAACAGCAGGCACAGGCGCCGAGTCAATCAGGACAGCCTGGCCAACAGGGTCAGGCAGG
>PCCP01000069.1 GCA_002731775.1 Gammaproteobacteria bacterium | reverse complement strand
GGGTCCTGAAGCATTCATTTGCGGCGTTACACTTCTTGCCAAGGGCTACAGCCCTTGCCGGCGAAGCGTGCCTTGCAACTGAACGCTTCAGGACTCGCTGAGACATTACTGTATTATTCAGAAGTGCCCAAGGTATGCATAGTTCACAAAGTGTAGATTTGCGATGAACCAGGCAGATTTCCAACAACTCGCAGCAGCCGGTTATAACCGGATTCCGCTGGTGCGTGAAGTCCTTGCCGACACCGAAACTCCCCTGAGCACCTACCTCAAACTCGGCAGTGGTCTGCATAGCTATTTATTTGAGTCTATTCAGGGTGGCGAAAAGTGGGGCCGCTATTCCATCATCGGCTTGCCCTGCAATACCATCCTGCGAGTCATCGGCGATCGGGTGACCGTTGAGGCTGGTGGCAAGGTAGTCGAAGAGAGTAGCGGTGCTGATCCGTTTGCCTTTATCGCCGAGTTTCAGTCCAGATACAGAGTTGCAGAAATTCCGGATCGGCAATTGTTTGCAGGCGGGTTGGTGGGTTATTTCGCTTACGATAGCGTGCGCTATGTTGAGACCAGCATGGGTCCAGCACCGGGAGAAGATCAGATTGGCACCCCTGATATTCTCCTGATGTTGTCGGAAGAAGTGGTGGTTTTCGACAATCTTCGCGGCACCATTTCTTTTATCATCAATGTGGATCCGAGTGCAAAGCAGGCCTATGAAAATGCTGAACTAAGGCTAAATCAGTTACAGGCAGAATTACATAAGCCGGTACCACTTCCCAAAATTTCTACTGGCAGGAATAGTATCACCGAGAGTGATTTTGCGTTTCATTTTCAGCAGCAGCAATACCAGCAGGCTGTGGGAAAAATCAAGGATTATATCGTTGCCGGTGATGTCATGCAGGTAGTGCTGGCGCAGCGAATGTCGGTGGATTTCAGTGGCGACCCTGTGAATATCTACCGGGCTTTGCGTTTCCTGAATCCTTCACCCTACATGGTATATTTCGATCTTGGCGATCACCACGTGGTCAGCGCTTCGCCGGAAATTCTGGCCCGAGTGGATGCCGGTAAAATTACGGTTCGTCCGCTGGCAGGAACCCGCAAACGCGGGGCCACCGAGGCCGAAGATCTGGCACTGGAGAAGGAGCTGTTGGCCGACTCCAAGGAGCTTGCCGAACACTTGATGCTGATCGACTTGAGTCGTAATGACTCGGGGCGAGTCTCTAAAATTGGTTCTGTCACCGTGCCGAAAAAGATGTTTATCGAGCGTTATTCTCATGTTATGCATATCGCCTCCATCGTAGAAAGTGAAATACGTGAGGACAAGACTTCACTGCAGGTGTTGCAGGCAACCTTGCCGGTTGGCACCTTGAGTGGCGCTCCCAAGGTCAGGGCCATGCAAGTAATCGATGAGCTGGAACCGGAAAAACGGGGTATATACGGCGGCGCAATGGGCTATCTTGCCTGGAATGGCAATATGGACATGGCCATCGCGATTCGCACGGCGGTAATCAAAAACCACAGGCTTTTCATCCAGGCGGGTGCCGGCATCGTTGCCGATTCCCAGCCACAGATGGAATGGGAGGAAACGCTTAATAAAGCCAGGGCGATTGCGAGAGCGGTGCAGATGGCGAACGAGTCACTCAGGGTTGATTAATGCTTTAAACTGGTAATAACAAAATTCGCTAAGGCAGGAGAAAGAGTTCCGTGTTGTTAATGATCGATAATTACGATTCATTTACCTATAACATCGTGCAGTACCTCGGTGAACTGGGTGCTGATGTCCAGGTTTACCGTAATGACGCGGTGACTATCGAGACCATCGAGGCCATGAATCCAGCGCAGATAGTCATATCACCGGGGCCTTGTACGCCGGATAAGGCTGGTATTTCCACTGCGGTAATCGGTCATTTCGCGGCCAAGATACCTATCCTAGGTATCTGTCTCGGGCATCAGAGCATCGGTCAGGTATTTGGCGGCAACATCGTGCGCGCCGCCAGGGTGATGCATGGCAAGTTGTCGAGCATTTACCATGATGGGCAGGGTGTGTTCAGTACATTGAGTAATCCGTTCACCGCAACCCGGTATCATTCCCTCGTGATCGAGGCGGCCTCTCTACCGGAATGTCTGCAGGTGACAGCTTGGACTGAAGACGAAGCCGGGGAGCGTGAAGAAATTATGGCTGTGCGCCACACCGAACTAGCGATACAAGGTGTGCAATTTCATCCCGAGTCGATCTTGAGTGAGCATGGTCATCAGCTACTACAAAATTTTCTGGAAAATGCTTAGTTTTTCAGCCTCGCTTCTCACCATAAAAGCCAAGAAATGACACAGTTTGAGAGACCAGGATAGGAACACTATGGATATCAAATCAGCGATTAAACGAGTGACCGGGGGCCTGGATCTGAACAAGGATGAGATGATCGCCGTCATGCGCGGCATCATGTCGGGGGCCTCCACGGATGCGCAAAACGCGGCGTTTCTCGTGGGCTTGCAGATGAAGGGAGTGAAGGCTGTAGAAATTCTCGGTGGTGCCACGGTCATGCGTGAGCTGGCGACGCCAGTTATTCTCGCTACCAACTCCCATCTGGTAGACACGTGTGGCACCGGGGGTAGTGGGGCTGATAAATTTAATATCTCAACCGCAGCCGCCATCGTTGCTGCGGCAGCAGGGGCCAGGGTTGCCAAACATGGTAATCGCGGTGCCACCAGTGTCAGTGGCAGTGCCGATGTGCTGGAAGCCGCAGGACTCAATTTGTCGCTAACGGCAGACCAGGTTGCTCGCACCATTGAAGAGGTGGGTGTGGGCTTCATGTTTGCCCCCGCGCACCACGGCGCCATGAAACATGTCACTACGGCGCGCAGGGAAATCGGAGTGCGCACCATATTTAATTTGCTGGGACCACTTACCAATCCGGCATCCGCGCCTAACCAGGTGATGGGGGTATTCGATCCGGATTGGATCCCGGCGCTGCTTAACGTATTTAAGGAGTTGGGAAGTAATCATGTGCTCATCGTCTCATCAGCAGATGGGCTCGACGAGATTAGCATATCGGCAGCGACCCACGTCGGCGAGTTAAAGAATGGTGAGCTCAGTACCTATACCATCTCACCAGCTGATATTGGCATCAATCAGTATGACAATTTCGACATGCTAAAAATTGACAGCGCCCAAGCCAGCCTGAAAATGCTGATGCAGGCATTGAATTATGCCAAGCAGGCGGCAGGCGATATCGTGGCCCTGAATGCGGGTGCAGCAATCTATGTAGCCGGTCTCGCCACCGATCTGGGCGCCGGGGTGGAACGGGCACAGGCGGTGATGCGAAGCGGAGAAGCCCTGGATAAGCTGGATCAATTGGTGAACTTTACGCAGTCAATTGTCATGCAGGAGTAAGCTGGCATATGCCCATTGCAACTATCCTCGATCAAATAATCGAGCACAAGCGGCTCGAAGTCGAGCGCGCCAGAACACGGATTTCCCTGCCTGATCTGATTTCTTCCTTGCCGCCGGCAGGCGCATCGCGAGCCTTTACCCACGCGCTGGCCAGCCAGATTCGACAGCAAAAACCCGCAGTAATCGCCGAGATCAAGAAGGCATCTCCTTCGAAGGGCGTGATTCGAGAAAATTTTGATCCTGCAGCTCTTGCCCGGGACTTCGAGGAATGTGGTGCCACCTGTCTTTCCATTTTGACCGATGAAAAATATTTTCAAGGTGCTAATGAATTTTTACTTGAAGCCAGGGCGGCCTGTAGTTTACCGGTAATTCGCAAGGACTTTATGATCGACCCTTATCAAATCGCCGAATCGAAGGCACTGGGGGCCGACTGTATATTGTTGATTGTGGCGGCGTTGGGGGATTCCCAACTGCAGGAGTTGGCGGCCCTCGCCAATGAGCTCGCTATCGATATTCTGATCGAAGTTCATGACCGGGAAGAACTCGAACGGGCGCTGGAGCTGAACATCGAACTCATCGGAATCAATAACAGGAACCTGCATACATTTGAAACTGATCTGCAAACGACGCTGGATCTAGCGAGCAGTATTCCTGCAGACAAATTAATTATTACAGAAAGCGGAATAAATACTACTGCCGATGTGATCAGGATGACGAGTAAGGGTATCTATGGTTTTCTGGTGGGAGAAGCATTTATGCGGGCAAGCAGTCCCGGCGCCAAACTGAAAAAATTGATGTTTAGCGAGTGCCGAATACCACGATAGTTTTGCCCGCTACGCTAACCAATTCCTGCTCTTCCAATGCCTTCAGGGCGCGACCTGCCATTTCCCGGGAACAGTTAACAATACGGCCAATTTCCTGCCGAGTGATCTTGATCTGCATTCCATCCGGGTGCGTCATGGCGTCTGGTTCTTTGCTAAGGTCAATCAGTGTGCGCGCAATGCGACCGGTGACGTCGTAGAAAGCGAGATCGCCAACTTTTCGCGTGGTATTGCGCAATCTATGGGCCATCTGTTGACCGATAGTGAAAATGATTTCAGGATGAGAACTGATATAGCCATTGAAATTGGCATAGCTGATTTCCGCAATTTCACAGGCAGATCGGGTTCGGCACCAGGCGCTTCTTTCTTCCGATCGCTCGAACAGCCCCATCTCGCCGAAGAAGTCACCCGGGTTCAGATAGGCAATGATCACTTCTTTGCCATCATCGTCTTCGAGGACGGCAGACACCGAACCCTTGATGATGTAATACAGGATGTCGCACTTGTCGCCTTCATAAATTATGGTCGAGCGATTCGGGTAGCTTTTTCTATGACAATGGGACAGAAAATTATCCAGGTCCTCAATATGTGGCGTTATGGCCATTAGTGACATAGTAATACTCCTAAAAAGCAAGTCTACTTCAAACATATATCACACTTTGGCTGTAATTGTGAGATACCGATCATTATAAATGGGCTTTTCGAATCCCCATGATCGTCGACGTATCGCCAGACTTTATGCAGGTTGCAGCATGATTCAAATACAGCTGAGATATGAATTATGTTAATCTTTTGCGCCTTCGACTACATTGTTGTGTAGGTTAATTACCGCTATTAGCTGGTCGCCAAGTTCAACCAGGCCCTGGTTAATCGCTAACATCTAGCACAGAGAATTGATTATGCATGCTCGTATAAAATGGGTTCAGGACGTTATGTTTGTTGCCGAGTCGGATACTGGCCATGCCCTGGTGCTGGATGGAGCACCGACCAGTGGCGGCAGAAATTTGGGAATGCGACCGATGGAATTGATGGCGCTGGGTGTTGGCAGTTGTTCATCTTACGATGTGGTGACGATTCTGAAAAAAGCGCGACAGGAAATCACCAGCTGTGAAGCCGAAGTGACCGCTGAACGGGTAGACGCGACCCCGGCCATCTTCGAATCTATTCATTTACACTTCAAGCTGGCGGGACACAATTTGAGTGAAAAACAGGTGGCCAGGGCGATTGAACTCTCGGCTGAGAAATACTGCTCGGCTTCAATCATGATGAAAAATGCCGGGGTCAAAGTCACCCACGATTTCGAAATTCTGAAGGACCATGAGTAACGCGCAGCGCGCTGTCATTGAGCTCCTCTAGATTCGATAGACAGTTGTTTTCATGAGCTGGGAGACGATGGTCATAGCTTGTTTGACAGGAGCGGGGAGATTGGCTCCACCTGCATTTCGGGCTGAATCGCCGTGCTGTTTTTCATCGACGATCATTTGTTCGAGGATAGCTTTGCTCTTCGCATCTGCTGCCAGTAGCTTTTCAAGATGATCTTCCAGGTGTGCGCAGACCTGGTCTTCGGTTTCGGCGACAAACCCCAGGCTCCATTTGTCGCCGGCGATTCCCGCTGCGGCGCCGATGCTGTATGACAGTGCATACCACAAAGGGTTAAGCAGGCTGGTTCGGCTGTCCAACTGCCGCAGTCTGTCTTCACACCAAGCCAGATGGTCGATTTCTTCCGCGGCGGCGTGTTGCATGGACTCGCGTACATCTCCGAGCTTCGCCGTCGCAGCCTGTCCCTGGTAAAGCGCTTGGGCACAGACTTCACCGGTGTGATTAATTCGCATTAATCCAGCGGTGTGGCGACGCTCGCTGGCACTTAGTTCGCTGTCATTTAACGCTTCCGCGGGTGAGGCGCGGCGGGCTTGGCTGGAGCCGGAAACGCAGGTACGCAGCGCCAGATCAAATTGAATGAGGCAGTGATCGAGAAAGCTGTGATTGGGAATTGGCATTCACCCATTCTCGCGCGCAACTGCCCGATACGCAATATCTGTGCGGAAATACACCTTGTTCCAGCTGATTTGATGCACCAGTTCGTAGGCCGCCGCCTGGGCTGTTGACACCGTGTGACCCAGTGCCGTGGCACAGAGGACGCGACCGCCGCTAGTCACTACACGCACCTGTCCCGAATCAGCATTCGACAATTTAGTGCCGGCATGGAATATTTTCTGGTATTCACCCTTGGGCCCATCGAGGCCGTTAATGGGCTGATCTTTGTCATAGGACAAAGGATAACCGCCTGCGGCCAGGACTACACCAACGGCATAGCGGGTATCCCAACTCGCCCTTTGCTGATCCAGGGAATGATCGAGCGCGGCCAGGCAGTGTTTCACCAGGTCCGATTGCAGTCGCATCATCACCGGTTGTGCCTCCGGATCTCCAAATCGACAATTGAACTCAATCACACTCACCGCACCGCTGGCAGAAATCATCAGTCCTGCATAGAGAAAACCTACATAGTCGTTGCCATCTGCCGCCATTCCCTCGACGGTGGGCAGGATGACTTCATCCATAATTTTTTGGTATACCGCTTCGTTTACCACCGGAGCTGGTGAGTAGGCACCCATGCCACCGGTGTTCGGACCCTTGTCGCCGACATCTCTGGCCTTGTGGTCCTGGGAAGTGGCCATGGGCAACACGTGTCTGCCATCTACCATGGCAATAAAGCTGGCTTCCTCACCACCGAGGAAGTCCTCGATGACGATGCGGTGTCCGGCATCACCGAAGCTATTACCAGACAACATGTCCTCTGCTGCAGCGATGGCTTCTGCCACGGTTTGTGCCACGATCACACCCTTGCCGGCGGCAAGGCCATCTGCCTTGATGACGATTGGCGCGCCCTGGGCCTCGATATAGGCCCTGGCCGCCGCGACGTCGGTAAAAGTCTGATAGGCCGAAGTAGGGATGCCGTGACGACTGAGAAAGTCTTTGCTAAAGGCTTTCGAACCCTCCAATTGTGAGGCGGCTTTAGAAGGCCCAAAGCAGGGGAGCTTGCGTTCGCTAAAGTAGTCGACTATGCCCGCTACCAGCGGCGCTTCGGGTCCGATTATGGTGAGCGCAATGGATTCGTTGTGGGCGAATTCTGCCAGGGCGGCGAAATCCATCACATCGATAGCGACATTTTCCAGTTTATCCTCTAGCGCGGTGCCGGCATTGCCCGGTGCCACAAAAACTTTCTCGACTGCTGTGGACTGGGCCGCCTTCCAGGCCAGTGCATGTTCGCGACCGCCGCTGCCGGTTATAAGTATCTTCATCAAAGCCTATCCTAGTGGCGAAAATGTCTGACCGCGGTAAACACCATGGCGATGTCAGCTTCGTCGGCGGCTGCAATAACCTCATCGTCGCGCATGGAGCCACCGGGTTGGATGACTGCGGTAATTCCGGCAGCGGCCGCCGCATCGATGCCATCGCGAAATGGGAAGAAGGCATCTGAAGCCATCACCGAACCTTTCACTTCCAGACCCTCATCCGCTGCCTTGATACCGGCGATGCGGGCGCTGTAAACGCGGCTCATTTGACCGGCTCCGATGCCGATGGTCTGGTGATTCCTACAATATACAATGGCATTGGACTTGACGTATTGAGCCACACTCCAGGCAAACAACAAATCCCGAATTTCATCTGCCGATGGTGGGCGCGCAGTAACGACCTTCAGCTCATCACCACTGATTACATGAATATCCCGATCCTGTACCAACAAACCGCCATTGACTCGCTTGTAATCCAAATCAGCTGGGCGCTCGGTATCCCACTGGCCGCAACTCAGAACCCGGACATTTTTCTTCGCCGTGATGATCTGCAGCGCTTGCTCCGATACGGTCGGCGCGATGATTACTTCCGTGAACTGCTGATCTACGATCCGCTGCGCAGTTTCTCCATCCAATTCCCGGTTGAAGGCGATGATGCCTCCAAATGCAGAGGTGGGATCGGTCTGAAATGCCAGTTCATAGGCGCTCAGAGGGGATTTGGCGATGGCGACGCCACAGGGGTTGGCATGCTTAACGATGACACAGGCGGGTTCTGTAAATGATTTGACGCAATCCAGTGCGGCATCCGTATCGGCGATGTTGTTGTAAGACAGTGCTTTCCCCTGCAGCTGTTTGGCCGTGCTGATGCTAGCCCCAAGTGGCTTCTTCTCTTTGTAGAAAGCCGCCTGCTGATGGGGATTTTCCCCGTACCGCATCTCTTGACTCTTGATAAACTGGGTATTGAATGTGCGCGGAAAACTGGAACTTGACTCTGTCCCCGACTCCAGCCTGGTGCCCAGGTAGTTGGCGATGGCGCCATCATAGGCCGCTGTGTGTTCGAAAGTCTTAACTGCCAGGTCGAAACGGGTTGTCTGATCCAGGCCGCCTTCTCCATTTTTCAGTAATTCGACGATATCATCATAATCACCGGGATTGACAACCACGGCAACGAAACGATTGTTCTTGGCCGCGGCACGCAACATGGTTGGACCGCCAATATCGATATTTTCAATAGCGCTGGGCAGGTCACAGTCAGGATTTGCCACCGTTGCCTCGAATGGATAGAGATTGACTACCACCAGGTCAATCGGCGGTATGTCGTGCTGGTCCATGATCGCCTGATCCTGATCCCGGCGTGCCAGAATGCCGCCGTGGATTTTTGGGTGCAGGGTTTTGACTCTGCCATCCATCATTTCGGGAAATCCGGTGTACTCGGAAATTTCCACGGCGGGGATATTTTCTGATGTCAGAAGTTTATAGGTGCCACCGGTTGAGAGTATTTCGATCTTGAGTTGATGCAGGGCCCGGGCGAAGTCCACGATGCCAGTCTTGTCGGAAACACTAATCAATGCTCGACGAATGGCGCCAGAGTTTTCTGAAGTCATAGAATTTTCTTTGCTTAATTAATTTGTTTAAGTCGATGCAAGATCAGACGTTTGAGCCGCCCGGAGCAGGCGGTTTCAGCTTGCTGATCGTTGGGAAATCAATCTTGTTACAGTAATCCGTACTGTTTCAATTTGGTGCGTAGGGTACCACGGTTCAATCCCAGCATGATAGACGCCTTGCTCTGATTATTGCCCGTGCGCTGCATCACTGCCCGCAATAGTGGCGCTTCGACCTCGGCCATCACCATTTGATGTAAATTCCTTACAGGCTCATCTTCGATATGCTGGAAATAACGCGTTAGGGCTATTTCCACATGGAAACGTAGAGAATGCTGGTTGTTGACAGGCGGCCGGATTTGACCACTGATTGGGTAGTTCGAGTCTACTGTCACTTCGTCCAGTTCATTCATGCGGCAAGCACTCCTGTATTCCCGGCCAGGTAGTCGAAGTACTCTCGACACTGGTTCAGTTGCGCAGCCGGCGTTGCTGCAGCATTAAATTGCATCAAAAATTCACGACAACCAACTTCTCCCTTCACATACCTGGCTACATGCTTGCGGGAGTACCATACACCCTTAACGTCACCGTAGAAGTCATGCAGTTTACATAAGTGCGCGCATATGATCTTTAGTTTGCTATGCGGTGAAGGTGGTGCGAGCGCCGCCCCGGTATCCAGAAAGTGTTGAATCTCTCGGAATATCCAAGGCCTACCCTGGGCTGCCCGGCCAATCATCAAGCCATCGGCCTGGGTCTGTGTCAGAACCTGCGCCGCCTTTTCCGGAGAATCGATATCGCCATTGGCGATCACAGGGATGGTTACGGCCTGCTTGATTGCGGCAATGGTCTCGTACTCCGCAGCTCCCTTGAACCGGCACTCTCGCGTGCGTCCATGAACGCTGAGCAGGGCGATACCGCAATCTTCGGCGATGCGGGCGACTTCGGTACCGTTGCGGCTAGCGCGGCACCAACCTGTCCTGATTTTTAGAGTGACTGGAATTTCGACACTGCTCACCACCTGGCGGAGAATCCTGGAGACTAGTCGAGTGTCTTTCAACAGGGCAGAACCTGCCGCCTTCCTTAATACTTTTTTCGCCGGGCAGCCCATGTTGATGTCTATGGCATAGGCACCGCGGCTTGCACTTTCCCTGGCGGCCGCTGCCATCAGCATGGGATCCGAGCCGGCGATCTGAATCACCTGGGCTCCGGCTATCCTTGGCTTGATTTGTTTCAGTCGATTCCTCTCGTTATGCCAAAGCTCGCTGTTACTGGTGAGCATTTCACCAATCGTCAAGCCGGCGCCCTGTTGGCTGCAGATTTCGCGAAAAGGAGTGTCACTGACCCCAACCATGGGTGCCAGGAATAGCGTATTTTTAAGCTGATAGGGGCCGATGCTAATCATTGAAATCGAGCCGTTATGGGCGCTTCATGTTGAAAGGGTACCTATAATAGCCGGGAGCCTTTTTCAGTAAAAGGAATTAGGTCGCCTTTTTGAATAAAATTCCTTTAATACGCCTTTCAAAGGCAGCCTAGTTGAAAACTGAAGGACGTCGAAAGGCGAGAGTGTAATTAACGGCATCCGGGCCTGGGTCTATCACTTCCAGGGTGATTTGTATGGGAATCGCAACCGGCATCAGTGACACAGACAGTAAGCCCGGGTCCAGATATTCGGCCGGGGAAAATTCTCTTAAGGCAACGATGCCATTGGCAGCCGTATCGAAGCTCAAGATCAAAATCGGGAAGGCCTGGGGGAAGTCTGCGGTGTTTCTGAATTTGACATTGACCAGCAAAGCATCGGCGCGCTGTGGATGGCTGCGCACCGCCAGGTTGTCGCTGCGTATCGCATCGATATTCGAGTATACGGGCAAGTCGCATGTCAACCATCGACAGCCGAACTCATAAAATGGTCGAATCTGGGTAAGCTGGCTATAGACCGCCATCCGTTGCCAGAGAAATTGTGCGGTCAATATTGCTGCAAGCAGGACCATGACGGTGGCGAGTGAACCCTGACGTAACCACCGGGTTTCGGAGCTTCCCAGCAGTTCTACCGGTGTGGATACCTGGTTCAGCACTGCCAGATTTTCTTCCGCTATCTCCTCCAGTGCTTCCTCATCTCTAAGATCGGCCTGCAGTGCCCGGTCGGGGATGAATTCTGTGAAAGTTTCATAAAAACCCGTCTCTTCCTCATGGTAACTTTCTGCAGGCAACACTTGCTGTGGGTCGATGGTTTCCTGCCAGGAATCGGAGCCTGATTCAAATTGCGAGGACTGGGAAGGTGAAGCATCCGGTTCGGATTCCGCGAGGGGTACCTCGGCTGTGATTTCGACGTCAGTGAATGCTAAAGCTGACATCTTGTTGGTGAGAGCACTGCGGGTCAGGAAATTTGTTGGATCGAAGTAGTCTTGCGGATTATTACCGACGAATACAGAATCCTCCACCAAGTCATCGGACAAGATATGGCTCTGATCGACAAAGTATTGCATGGCTTCGAAGACTGTGAGGCAAGAGCCGCAGCGGACTCTGCCCGCCGCCGATTCCAGCAGGCGTGCGCTGGTGTTGAAGGTGGAGTCACAACCGGGACATTGAGTAACGTGAAATGCCATTCAAATCTGAAGTAAAATCAAGAAGCCTCTGCTTAAGTATTCAATATATTTGGTGTTCAGCGTTGCCGGTTTTCTGCCTCGGCTTCTCTGCAAGATTGGAGGTGTAGTGGTCAGGAAAACAACTTTAGTCGCATCGCGTACCGCTTAACCTCACCCATTCCCTCTCCAATACTGGTGTGTCCATCGCGAACCAGCGGTCATAGGTGTTCAGTATTGTATCGGCTTGTTCAGGCAAAAGTCCTGACAGGACTATTTTCCCACCAGGCTTCAGCAGTATCGAGAATTTTTCGGCCAACTGCAGCAGGGGCTCGGCAAGTATATTGGCGACCAGTATATCCACCTGTAATGGGGGTAGGGCCTCCGGCAGACAGGCTGTCAGCACGGCATCGTCAATATTATTGCGATGACTATTATCCAGTGTCGCCACAATAGCCTGCGGGTCATTGTCGACCCCATAAACCCTGTTGGCGCCAAGCAATGCTGCGGCAATGGCCAATACGCCGGAACCGCAGCCATAGTCGATCACTTCGGACCCCTCCAGCGGCGCCTGCGCCAGCCATTGTAGACACATAGAGGTAGTGGCGTGACTGCCGCTACCGAAGGCCAGGCCGGGATCCAGCATAATATTGATACTGTCGCTATCGGGAGGTGATTGCCAGCTTGGATAGATCCAGAGTCTGTTGCCAAACTGCATGGCTTTAAAGTCCTGCATCCAGCTGCGCTCCCAGTCCTGATCCGCCAATACTTCTACCTGCAATAAGCGCTTATTGATCACGGCGGGATGCTGTTTCAGCCATTTAAGCAGGGCTTCTAAATCTGCGGTTTCATCGAACAGGCAAAGCAGGTAGCTGTTATCCCACAAAGGAGTGCTACCTGGCTCTAATTGAAATATGGCCTGATTTTCAGCATCGAGATAACTTATCGAGATGGCGGCGTTGGCCAGCAAGCGCGGCTCCAGGGCGTGGATCTGATCTGAATGAAGCTGGATTTTAAGTTGTTGCCAGGGCATGAATGACAGGTATCAATTCAAAAGTAAATAAGTCGATAGCGAGGTGGTCAAAGCTCCACGGTGCGGGGAAAACAGGATGGGAAAAGTCAGGAACTTAATTTTTCCTCAAGGTAGTGAATGTTAACGCCACCTATATGAAATTCAGAATCTCGTACCAGTTCGCGTTGTAATGGAATATTGCTCTTAATTCCATCGATCAGTAGTTCGTCCAGCGCGATTTGCATCCGAATCAAGGCCTGCTCCCGGTCGTCGCCGTAGCAGATCAGCTTGGCAATAAGAGAATCATAGTGAGGGGGGACGATATATCCGCTGTAGAGGTGAGATTCGACCCGCACGCCGATGCCACCTGGCGCGTGGAACAGGTTTACCTTGCCAGGAGATGGCAGGAAACTAACCGGGTCTTCGGCGTTAATCCTGCATTCGAAAGCGTGGCCGGTGAATTTAACGTCTTCCTGCTTCAGAGACAGAGACGCACCTCCAGCGATCAACAATTGTTCCCGAACGATATCTACACCTGTCACCATCTCCGTAACCGGGTGCTCAACCTGCACCCGGGTATTCATCTCGATGAAATAGAAAGCCTCATCCTCATAGAGAAATTCAAGCGTGCCGGCGCCGCGGTAATTCAAGTTCTTGCAAGCCTGGACACAGGTCTCAGCAACTTCGGCCCGTATCGCGGCGGGGATATTTGGGGCAGGCGCTTCTTCGAGCACCTTCTGATGGCGGCGCTGCATGGAACAGTCTCGATCCCCGAGGTGAATCGCATTGCCCTGGCCGTCGCCTAATACCTGTATTTCTACATGACGTGGATTTTCGAGGAATTTTTCGAGGTAGACGACGCCACTGCCGAAGAACGATTTGGCTTCCGTTTGGGTAACATAAACGCCTTTTAGCAGGGCGGCCTCGTTGTGCACAACCCGCATGCCGCGGCCACCGCCACCGGCGGCTGCCTTGATGATGACCGGATAACCGATTTCTTTCGCCAGTGCCAGGGTGCGGTCATTGTTGTTATCCAACGGGCCGTTGGAGCCGGGCACCGTTGGTACACCGGCTTTACGCATCAACTCGATGGCTGAGACTTTGTTTCCCATCATGCGAATCGTTTCTGCTTGTGGTCCGATAAAAACAAAGCCACTGTTCTCAACCTGCTCAGCGAAATCAGCATTTTCCGACAGGAAGCCGTAGCCCGGATGGACGGCGTCGGCATCGGTCACTTCCATAGCGCTGATAATAGAAGGAACATTCAAATAGCTATCGGTGGAGCTCGGGGGGCCAATGCAGACCGATTCATCGGAGAGGCGGACATGCATCAGATCTTTGTCCACGCTGGAGTGAACGGCAACCGTCTTAATTCCCAGAGCCTTGCACGCACGCAACACGCGAAGCGCTATTTCTCCACGGTTGGCTATAACAACTTTTTCAAGCATGAATGCTTCCTGGAAAAGATTGGTTTTTGATTTTAAACCGTTGTCGGGTAATTATGGTCGGATAATGTGTTGGGCGATGGCTATTGAAAGTCTGCTGTCAGACGATTCTTATCAGGGCTTGATCGAATTCTACCGGCTCACCGTCCTCGATCAGAAATGCCGCAACTACACCAGCATAATCTGCTTCGATCTGGTTCATCATCTTCATGGCCTCTACGATGCATACTACATCACCAACCTTAACGTGTTGTCCCACCTCGACGTAGGGTGGCGAAGATGGCGCCGGGGCGCGATAGAAAGTGCCAACCATGGGTGACTGGATGATATTGCCTTCGCTGGAGCTAGCAGCAGTCGGTGCTTCTACTTCAGCGGCGAGTTGGGCGACTGGCGGTGCTGCAACCGTCGCCACCGGGTGGGCGACAGGGATTGAGTTTGAGGCCCGGCTGATGCGAATGGATTCTTCACCTTCCTTGATTTCGATCTCCGCAATGTCAGAGGCTTCCAGAAGTTCTATCAATTTTTTTACTTTTCTAATATCCATAACAGGTTTCCGCCGAGCCTCGCTAGTCTGCCAGTGTCTTACATGCAGCCGTGAGCGCAAATTCGTAGCCTTGCGCGCCTAGACCAACGATGCAACCCACCGCGATGTCTGAAAAATAGGATTTTTGTCGATACTCTTCCCGTTTAAACAAGTTGGAGAGGTGTACTTCGATAAAAGGTATTTCGCTGGCCAGGATCGCGTCCCGCAAGGCAATGCTGGTGTGGGTGAAGCCGCCGAAATTGACGATCATGAAGGCAGTTCCATCTTTGCGCGCGATGTGCAGGCGCTCGATAAGCTCAGCCTCCGCATTGCTCTGCATGGCATCGAATTGGTGGCCCGCTGCGGCACACTGGGTGGCTAGTCGGCTATTGATGTCATCCAGGGTGTCATAACCGTAAATATGAGGCTCACGGCTACCGAGGAGATTCAGATTAGGCCCATGTAAGGCCAGAATAGATGCCATAATGTATTTCCCCGACTGCGACAGGCAGCTTGCCGATTTTTCTGGTTTTCTGCCTGATTGTCAATTTTAGCAGCATTTTCGTAGAAAATAACGTGTATTTCACTCTTTTATAGAAGAAAATTCGGAAATGTTCAGGGGTTGAGCCTGTGTTCGGCGCGTTGAGGGGGATAGCAGAAGCCCCAGTCGGCACAGCCCTGATACTCGATAATCAGGATGCTGTCGGGGCCGGGCACGGTCGTGAGGCTAATATCTACACTCACATTGTCGTAGTAGGCCACGATCTCGCCGAAAAATTGGTCGGTTCTCTCGAGCCCTTCCGGCAGCACAAAATCCACAGAGATAGTCCCGGCTTGTCCAGCGCCCGTGGCCACGGCGGTCATGCTGAATTTGAATGCATGTCGATACAGATAGTGTCCATTGGCGAGGATCCAGTCGACACGCAGCCGGCCGGGACTCACCTCACTGACATAAAATGGGAATGCCTCTTCCCCACTCAAGGGCACAGGCACAGTTTCGGACTGGGTGGAAAGACCGCTGGAGGAGCGCGGCAGCAGTTGTGCCATAAGGAAGTTACTGCTCAGGCCAAACAGCAGCGTGGTCGTGGTCAGGATTGTAGCCAGACGCTTCAAGATCATAGTAATTCGACCCGTGGAGACGGATTTTGTTTCACAAAAGCCCTAGACTGGATAGCGATCAAACACCAGGCTGGCATTAGTGCCACCAAATCCAAAACTATTAGACATGATTCGATTGAGTTGCACATCGTCCTGACGTGTCAGGGCGATCGGCAAACCGGCCGCCGCCGGGTCGAGATTATCGATATTGGCGGAGGCGGCGATGAAATTATTTTCCATCATTAATAAGCTATAAATGGCTTCCTGTGCGCCGGCAGCGCCCAGAGAATGACCACTCAAGGATTTTGTTGAATTGATGGTGGGTACTTTATCGCCGAAAACCTCCCGAATTGCTTTCAGTTCAGAGATGTCTCCGGCCGGGGTGCTGGTGCCATGGGTGTTGATATAGTCTACCTGGCCCTGTAGATTTTGCAGCGCCATGCGCATGGCGCGAGCGCCGCCCTCTCCCGATGGCGCCACCATGTCATAACCGTCCGATGTGGCACCGTAGCCCGTCAGTTCTGCGTAGATTTTTGCATCCCTGGCGAGGGCGTGATCCAGTGCCTCGATGACCAATACCGCACCACCACCGGCAATCACGAAGCCGTCGCGATCTATATCGAAGGCGCGGGAGGCTTTGTCCGGGGCATCGTTGAAGCCCTTCGATAGCGCGCCCATGGCATCAAACATATGGGACATGGTCCAATGCTCTGACTCACCACCGCCGGCGAAAACGATATCCTGTTTCTCCAGTTGGATAAGTTCCAGGCTGTGACCGATGCAATGGGCGCTGGTGGCACAGGCAGAGGAAATCGTGTAGTTGACACCCTTGATCTTGAACGGTGTTGCCAGGCAAGCCGAAACCGTGCTGCTCATGGTGCGTGGGGCGCGATAGGGTCCTACCCGACGCAGGCCTTTCTCGCGCATGATATCGGTAGATTCCAGCTGATCTTGCGGGGAGCCGCCACCTGAACCGACGACGATGCCGGTGCGTTCGCTGGAAACTTGTTGTGATGTCAGCCGGGAATCGGCAATCGCCTGCTCCATGGAAATGTAACTGTAGGCGGAGGCATCACCCATGAATCGTAGAATCTTACGGTCGATCATGGCCACGGTATCGATTTTCACAGAACCGCTGATATGGCTGCGCATCCCAATTTCTTCATAGGATGAATTGTGTTTTATGCCACTACGTCCTTCTCGCAGCGAATCGAGAACGGCGTCTGTATCGTTGCCCAAACAGGATACGATACCGATACCAGTAACAACTACACGTCGCATAAATACCTCTGCTACCTGGCTAGCCTCTTTACCGACAGACTAGAAGGCATTTTCTGGAGTGAATAGGCCTACTTTTAGACTCTTGGTAGTATAAATAGTTTTACCATCGACAATCACGCTACCATCGGCTATGCCAAGCACCAGGCTGCGATTGATGACGCGTTTTATAGACAGGTCATAGATCACTTTTTTGGCGTCGGGCAAGACTTCCCCAGCGAATCTTACTTCACCGGAGCCCAATGCGCGTCCCCTGCCAGGGTAGCCGCTCCAGCCGAGAAAGAATCCGACCAGCTGCCAGAGGGCATCGAGACCCAGACATCCCGGCATGACCGGATCACCGTCGAAATGACAGGCGAAGAACCACAGCCCAGGCTTGATATCCAGCTCGGCAACAATCTGGCCACGACCGTATTCACCCCCGTCACTGGTAATTTCCGTGATTCGATCCATCATCAGCATATTACCAATTGGCAGTTTTGCGTTTCCCGGCCCGAATAGTCGACCATGGCCACATTCTACCAAGTCCTCCATATCATAGGCGTCCTTGGGGACAAAGTGATCACTCCTCGGTTTCGTAGATGAATTCATAGATTATTGTCAGCCCCCTCAGGGCACATCAGAAAGCATGCGATATTATATTGCCGTAGCCAAATAATCGATAGTAAATTGTCGTCAGCCATGACAGCAGGGGCGCTCTCGCCTCTAATATTTATTATGCTGGCAGTTATTTGTTACCATTGCCGCTTGATTTCCAGGTGTTCCGGATATGATCGTACCCGTAGTGTTGGCCGGTGGAGTGGGTTCGCGCCTGTGGCCACTTTCGAGAGCGCTGCTGCCAAAGCAATTTATTCACTTTCCCCGGCAACAGGGCTCTCTGTTTCAGAATACCTTGAGCCGCCTCGAAGGGCTCGATTATCTAGGCGACCCATTGGTAGTATGCAACGCGGACCATCGATTCCTGGTGGCGGAGCAACTGAGGCTTCTGGGGCAGGACCGCAGCACTATATTGTTGGAGCCTGTGGGCAGGAATACCGCACCTGCTGTGGCGATGGCGGCGATGGTGGCGCAGCGGCACAACGACGACCCGGTAATTTTAATTCTGCCTGCTGACCATGTCATCGAAAATGTTTCGGCGTTTCACGCGGCCATTGCCGCGGCAGAGAACCTGGCCCGCCGGCAGCTGCTGGTAACCTTTGGCATCGTACCGGACGCGCCAGAAACCGGTTATGGTTATATCCAGCAAGGTCCGGCACTCGAGGATAAAACTGGGTTTAAGGTTGTTCGTTTTGTAGAAAAGCCCGACCTCGACACTGCGCAGTCCTATCTGGCGAGCGGGAGTTATTTCTGGAACAGCGGCATGTTCATGTTCACAGCGTCGCGGTATCTGCAAGAGTTGGAACGATATGCGCCGGATATTTATGCCAGCTGTGCGTCGGCCTTTGCCGCCATCGAAGCCGGCGATGATTTCGACCAAATTCCTGCCGAACCCTTCGTCACTTGTCGCAGCGAATCCATCGACTGCGCGGTGATGGAAAAGACCGATAACGCTGCTGTCGTTCACCTGGATGCAGGCTGGAATGATCTCGGTTCCTGGGACGCGGTCTGGGAGGTACAGGATCAAGACGGCGATGGCAACATCATCAGCGGTGATGTGCTCAGCGTTGAAGTCGTGAATAGCTATATTCAGTCACAATCGCGGCTGGTGGCGGCAGTGGGGATGGAAGATGTTGTCATTGTCGAGACTGCCGATGCGGTGCTGGTGGCAAACAAGGCGAAAGCACAGGCCGTAAAACAAATAGTGGAGCAGCTTGAGGCGGCAAAGCGAAGTGAAAGCATTAATCATACGCTGGTCTACCGTCCTTGGGGTTCATACGAATCATTGGCCATGGGTGATGGTTATCAGGTAAAACACATCGTCGTTAATCCCGGGGCATCACTGTCATTGCAGCTGCATCATCGTCGGGCCGAGCATTGGACTGTGATTAAGGGTTCCGGGCTAATTTGCTGTGATGATAAGGAATTTATGTTGCACGCGAATGGGTCGACTTTCATTCCCCTCGGCAGCAAGCATCGTTTAAGCAATCCCGGCGTGGAACCGGTTGAGCTGATAGAAGTTCAGATAGGTGACTATTTGGGCGAGGACGATATTGTCCGTTTTGAAGATATTTATGGGCGAGCCGAGTAGGTCGAAACGGCTCCGCGAAAAAGTCAGGAATTCCATGCCATCGATTAAGAAGTGCCTATTCCCCGTTGCCGCAGCCGATTCCGTGCGCAGCCAGATGGTCAAGCTATTGGATAAATATCGATGCAGTATCGTTGCCATAGAAGCAGTGCCGAAGGACGAAACCAGTCGCTTCGGTATCATCTACTTATACTCTGATAAAGTTTGGTATTGAAATATTATTAGGCTAACCCCGCGCTGACAATGACCTCCGAAATCACCTGTTTCAAGGCTTACGACATTCGTGGCCGTATTCCTGACCAGCTTAATGATGGTGTGGCTTACCGGATAGGTAGAGCCTACGCAGCATACCTGGCACCGCGGCAGGTTGTGGTGGGCTACGATATCCGGCTCAGCAGCGAGCGACTCTGTGCTGCACTCACCGAAGGCTTAACCGATGGTGGTGCCGATGTGATTAATATTGGTCGCTGTGGCACCGAAGAAATTTACTTCGCGACTTCGTATATGCAGGTCGACGGCGGCATCGTGGTGACAGCCAGTCACAATCCGAAAGATTACAACGGCATGAAACTGGTGCGGGAGGAATCCAGACCGATCAGCGGCGATACCGGGCTGGAAGAGATTCGGCGAATTGCCGAACGCAATGAGTTTGCGGAAATAGTTACTAAGGGCACGATAAGCAAACAAGATACAAAAACCGCGTATCTGGAGCATCTGCTGACCTATGTGCAAAAAGATTCGCTAAAACCGCTGAAAATTGTTTGCAACGCGGGCAATGGTGGTGCCGGCGCGGTCATCGACTTGCTGGAGCAACATCTGCCCTTTGAATTCATCAAGGTTCACCATGAGGCCGATGGCAATTTCCCCAATGGTGTGCCAAATCCCCTGCTGCAGGAAAATCGCCAACCCACGATCGATGCGATCAGGAAGCACCATGCGGATCTGGGTATCGCCTGGGACGGCGATTTTGATCGTTGTTTCTTCTTCGATGAAAATGGACGGTTCATCGAGGGCTACTACATCGTCGGCCTGCTCGCGCAAAGATTTCTGCAGGAACAGACCGGCGCCAGCATCGTTCATGATCCACGACTGATCTGGAACACGATCGAGATTGCCGACACTCTCGGCGGCACTGCGATTCAATGCAAAACCGGCCACGCCTTTATCAAGGAGCGCATGCGTGCCGAAGACGCAGTCTATGGCGGCGAGATGAGTGCCCACCATTATTTTCGCGACTTCTTCTATTGTGATAGTGGTATGGTGCCCTGGTTGCTGGTCGTGGGACTCATGGTCAGGCAGGGCAAGTCCTTGTCAGAATTGGTCAATGAGAGGATCACCGCCTATCCGGTGAGCGGTGAGATCAATCACAGCGTCGAAGATCCAGGCAAGCTGATCGAAGCAATCGAACAACGATACAGTCCCGGTGCAGAAAGCGTCGACCACACCGATGGACTCAGCATCTGCTTCGAGAAATGGCGTTTCAACCTGCGCATGTCCAATACCGAGCCAGTGGTGAGGTTAAATGTGGAATCCAGGGGCGATGGGGCATTGATGCGAGCAAAAACTGACGAGTTAATAGCGATTATCGAGAGCTAACAGGGCTCCGTGCTTCAAACCCTGGATTGCGCTCGCTGTCAAAGAGATGCCGCGATTGTTTGTTGAAAACTTCGCTACGGGTTATCGAGGAGGCTAGTGTTGAGGCTGGCACCCCAGTAGAAGTTGTCAAGCAGGGCAAATTCAACTTAGCATCAAATCTGTATTCAGGTCTATTTTTGACAAAAGCTGTGAGCAATCCAGTTACATTGTGGAAAAAGCATTGCTAATCCCCGAGCTATCGCCGCAGTGGAGAGAAAAACAGGGAGCCAGGCAGGGAGTATGAATATTCGAGAAGCGAGTCTGGAAGATTTTGATGAAATATGGCCGATATTCCATGAGATTGTGCCCGCTGGCGCAAGCTACGCTTACGCGGTAGATACAACAAAGGCCGAGGCTACAAAAATATGGCTGGAAAGTCCTCGCAAGACTTATGTTTTTGAAGAAGACGGCCATATCTTGGGTAGTTATATCCTCAAGACAAATCAGGCGGGGCCTGGCAATCACGTTTGCAATTGCGGTTATATGGTCGCGGCAAAGGCAAGAGGCAAGGGCCTGGCGACGGCGATGTGTCTGCACTCTCAGGAAGTAGCCATCGAATTAGGTTATAAGGCAATGCAATTTAATTTCGTTTCGACCAGCAATGTCGGCGCTGTCAGGCTTTGGCATAAACTTGGCTTTGCCACGGTCGGCCACCTGCCGAAGGCATTCGACGATCCGGAAAAAGGATATGTCGACGCGCTGGTGATGTATAAGTGGTTGCAGGCAGAGCCGACGGGAATTTCCTAATACAGGTAGTGTTGCTAACCGTTTCGCCGTGCGAAGCGACTTCTACAACAGGCCGGTGCCAGGATGTAAACCACTCAGGAGTGAAAAAGTGAAAGCCGCAAAAATTATCGCGATCGTGCTAGTCGTCTATGTGGGGATTGTTGTAGCGTTCGAATCCTTGCTTGGCTACTTTCAACCTGCCAACCAGAGCACTCTCATCATTACTACGACAGATGAAGAGGGTGCAAGTCACGATCGGGTTGTGGCCCGGCTGCGTAGCAACGATCAACTCTACGTCGCTGCGAATCACTGGCCGCGCGCCTGGTTTAGACAGACATCCACAAATCCTGCTGTTGAAATTGAGATGAATGGCATTCGATCGAGTTATACGGCGGTGGCCGTCGTCGGTGAGGAACATGATCGCGTTAACAATGACAATAGTGTTGGCTTCGCCTTTCGCGTGCTAACCGGTTTCCCGCCCCGTTATTTCGTCAGGCTGGAACCTCGCTAAATTCCGTTGCCAACGTTTGAATACTATACTGCGCTGCCTTCAATCGGGAGTCGATTTTAGCCGACAGCCATCTCTCAAATGCACATCTTAGCGCGTGCCTAGCAATTCCACTCGCGAACCTGTTTTATCAGGCTGGTGGTGGAATCGTCCAAACCGCTGGGTTCGCCTGCATTCTCGAATGCGTCGAATACCACCCGGGATAGTCTCTTGCCGAGTTCCACACCCCACTGATCAAAGGCATTGATATTCCAGATCACACTCTGCACATAGACCTTGTGCTCGAACAAGGCGATGAGACTACCAAGGTTGTAAGGAGTGAGGGCATTCAGCAGCAGGGTATTGCTGGGTTTGTTGCCGGCAATGTTTTTGTGAGGCGACTCCGGGTCGGTTTCACCCGCCATGAGCGCGAGGCTCTGGCTGAAACATTTGGCGAGCAGCGCCCTGTGCTGCGCTTCCGCATCCGCCAGGTTGGCAGTGGCAAAGGCGATAAAATCCACGGGAATAAAATCGCTGCCCTGGTGGAGCAATTGAAAATAGGAGTGCTGGCCATCGCTGCCAACGCCGCCCCACAATACTTCCCCGGTGCCGATACTAACAGCGGCACCGCTTACATCGACACTCTTGCCCAGACTCTCCATGTAAAGTTGCTGCAAATAAGCGGGCAGCAACTTGAGTCCCTGGCTATAGGGTACGACAGCGGAACTATGACAATCGAAGAAGCCTCGATACCAGACCGTGATCAGCGCCATCATCACCGGCATGTTCGACTCAAGACTAGCAGATTTGAAATGCCGATCCATGGCATGGGCGCCGGCCAGGAGCTGGCGAAAATTGTCCATACCGATTGCCAGTGCGATCGGCAGACCGATCGCCGACCACAGAGAGTAACGGCCGCCAATCCAATCCCACAGAGGGAAAATATTTTCCGGATTGATACCGAAATTGGTGGCGGCGGCAGAATTTTCGGTAATGGCCAGGAAGTGATTCCTGGTGGGTTTTTTATCTTCATCCTTGCCCAGAAACCACCTCCGCGCCGCGACTGCATTCTGCTGAGTCTCCAGGGTCGAGAATGATTTGGACGCGATTATAAACAGTGTCGATTCTGGCTGCAGATCGAGCAGCGTCGTTGTAATGTGAGACGGATCGATGTTGGAGACAAAATGGAGTTTGACGTGCCCGGTGGCGAACCCTGAAAGTGCGTCAGTGACCAGGGCAGGACCCAGAGCGGAACCGCCGATGCCGATATTGACGATATCTGTAATTCTGTTGCCGCTGAAACCGGTCCAGCTACCCGCTTGCACGCGGCCGACAAATTTTTCCATGCGGGCAAGCGTGTCGATGACCTCGCTGTGTTCGCTACTCTCAACCGGCTCTCGCAAGGCAACGTGCAGGGCCGCTCTCTGTTCTGAGTTGTTGATAGCTGCGCCGGTGAACATCGCAGCGATGGCCTCGGGTAATTGCCGCTGGTTTGCCAGATCGACTAACAGCCTTTTGGTTTCATCATTGAGATAGTTTCTGGAGTAGTCCAGCAACAGGTTTTCGTGACGCAATGAAAATGAATCGAATCGATTGTTCGATCCCTGGAATAGTTCGCTTAGTCGAAAATCGTGCTGTTTGAATTCCTTGCTGTGAGCTAGCAAAGCTTTCCAGGCCGATGTGTCAGATGGGTTGTTCATGGCGCAGCTACTTTAGCAAACAATCGTGTTGCTAAATACCATTGTCTTGGTGATGATCGGGCATATTATGGTTTACAGTGTCGTATATTGGCTTTGCTGGAGACCTTAGTCGATGTGCCGTTGTCACTGGATCCAGCACTTCTGGAGCTATTGAACCCGCAACGATATTTATGTAGTATGCGCGACCTGTGCCGCTATAGCTCAGCCGTGGTAGAGCAGCTGACTTGTAATCAGCAGGTCCCGAGTTCGACTCTTGGTGGCGGCACCATTTTCCCTTCCGACTACATCCAATACGATCCAGTACGGTCCGTCTACTTTCTAAAAACCCTATAAAAACAGGGTATTCCTGCCCGCCTCACGGCGCGGGCTCGATGCGCAGTAGCGCGCCGTCGTCTTCGGCCGTGAGCAGG
>PCCP01000019.1 GCA_002731775.1 Gammaproteobacteria bacterium | reverse complement strand
TTTTGATAATCCGCTGCTGCAGGGCGCGGTGAGCGTTGACGCCGTGCTGGGAACAGCTATGGGGCCAAGATCACCCAATACGGTATTTACCTACCTGCACAGACTGGTCGGCGCCTCCTATGGCTATCAAGGTGTTTCACAGGTGACTGGTGGTATGGGCATGATTGGCCAGGCACTGGCAGGCAGCGCCCAAAACGAAGGCGTTGATATTCGCACGACTGCAAAGGTCGCTAACATCAATCTGGATGGGAGTTGCGTTGAGGGTGTTACCCTGGAAAGCGGCGAGCGCATCACGGCACCCCTGGTCATATCCAATGTCGATCCGGTCACCACTTTCACCAGCCTGCTGGGTCTCCAGAACATAGAAACAGGTATGGCCAGGCGTGTCTCACAGATACGTAACAACAGTGGAACTGCAAAATTACACATCGCACTGAATGACTTACCGCAGTTCACAGGACTCACTGATGAGCAACTCGGGCACAGACTGATTATTGCACCCGATATGAACTACATTGAGCGGGCCTTTAACCCAATAAAATACCGGGAATGCTGTAGCGCCCCGGTATTGGATATCAGTATCTCAAGCGTCAACGATTCAACCCTGACTTCACCGGGAAAACACGTACTGTCTGCCCTGGTTCAGTATGCGCCCTATTCACCTGTCGGAGGCTGGCACCAGCATAAACAGGCCTTTACCAATGTTGTGATCGATCTCATCAGTCAATATGCGCCAGGGCTACGAACCCAGATTGTTGCCTCAGAACTTTGCACACCCGCTGATTTAGAGCAGGATTACGGTATGACTGGAGGTCAATGGCACCATGGTGAACTCACCATGGATCAGGTGCTGATGATGCGTCCCTTCCCTGGCTGCTCACAATACGCAAGCGCAGTGGATGGCTTGTTTCTGTGTGGCGCCGGAACACACCCTGGTGGCAATATTATGGGCCTGGCTGGTAGCAACGCGGCAGCAGAGGTTATCAAGCGAGGTAATCCAACATGAGCGACGTTAGCAGCGACACCATGATGCTGGAAACCCCTTTCCACTCTCGCATCGAACCCCTGTGTGGGTTGAACGACTGGGGAAATTGGATGGGATATACCACCCCGAACGCTTATTTTGATGTTGAACTTGAATATTTTGCCATACGCAGTACAACGGGTGTGTTTGACCTCTCGCCCATGAATAAGTATCGAATTACTGGTCCTGATGCTGAAGCGTATCTTAATCGAATGATGACTCGAGATATCTCCAGGATAGGCATCAATCGAGTCGGTTATGCTATCTGGTGTGACGATGCCGGACAGCTTCTGGATGATGGCACCATTTTCCATCTGGGTAAAAATGATTACCGCCTGTGTGCCTACAGACGGGCCACTGACTGGTTACACTGGTGTGCGCTGGGCTTCGATGTCAGCATAGTGGATGAAACCGGTGCTATAGCCGGGCTGGCCGTACAGGGACCCACATCCTGCTCAACGCTTATCGCTATGGGCCTTACCGGGCTTGAAAATCTCAAACCCTTTGGCATGCAAAACTATGATTTTGAAGGCGAGACTCTCATGGTCAGCCGAACTGGCTTTACGGGTGATCTTGGCTATGAAGCATGGATAACACCGTCTAAAGCAGAGCACTTATGGGATCGCCTGTTTGAAGCAGGAAAGCAGTTCCTGATCAAACCTATTGGATCTTATGCTCTGGATATTGCCCGCATTGAAACTGGCTTTATCCAGGCCGGTGTCGACTTTGTGTCCTCCGAGGAAGTCATTCGCCATGGCCGCTCGCGGAGTCCTTTTGAACTTGGCCTGCACTGGTTGGTCGATTTCAAGAAACCCTTATTCAACGGTCGAAAAGCCTTGCTGGCTGAGCATCAACAAGGCTCTCGTTATCGATTTGCGCTGCTGGATGTTGATGGCAATAAACCTGCAGATCACTCTTTTATCCTCAAGGGTGACAAGCAGGTGGGAACCGTAACATCGGCCGCCTGGTGTCCTACAGCCAAGTCCAACCTCGCATTTGCCCAGATCGAGATGCCCCACGGTGCTGTTGGCGATCAATATATCGCTGAAATTTACTATCAACGCGAGCTGCATTGGACGCGAGTACTGGCCCCCTGCACCGTCATTGACGGTCCTATTTTTAACCCTTCCAGGCGTAGAAAAACACCGGCTGTGGCATTCTGACAATGGCAGTTAATCTAACGGTTACACCGGACTATCAAGTATAGGGCCATTTTCACAGGAAATATGCCCATGAAAGTTATTGCAACCGACGTCAATGACTCAGACAAAAAGCTGGCACGAAAACTCGCTCAAGAAGAAGCCCATCATCTTCGTGGTATCGACAGTTACTTCTATCGCTCCCACCTGGTTTACGAAAAGGAGCTAACGCATCTCGTCTTTCGCAGCTGGCTCTACGCAATCCACGCCAGCGAAATCCCTGAGCCGGGTGACTACCAACTATTATTCATTGGTGAAGACTCCATCATTATCTCGCGAGATGAAAAAGGGAACATTCATGCAATGCACAATATCTGTCGCCACCGAGGATCAAGAGTCTGTGAAGCGCCTGCAGGCAATCGCAAGGTTTTCGTCTGCCCTTATCACGGCTGGGTATACAACTCTGATGGTTCGCTAAAATCAGCTCGAGAAACCCATGTAATGCCAGACTTCAACCTCCAGGCCCATGGCTTGAAGAAAATTCGTCTGGTTGAGTTCATGGGCCTGATTTTCATCAATTGTGATCCCCAGGCGGTTGATTTTCTTAAACCGCTGGAAAACCTTAGAAAACCACTTGGGGCTTATCAACTTGAGAATGCCAAGGTGGCTCACAAACACACTTACCGGATTAATGCCAATTGGAAATTGGCGTTAGAGAACTACCTTGAGTGTTATCACTGCGCAACTTCCCACCGCGCCTATTCGCGCCTGCACACCCTGCGAGATCTCGATGAAAAGGTATCACCGTTGATCTCTGCCATGCTGGCACAGACAGATAGAATCACCGGTATTGACGGCATGGGAACGGCTTACGATAAAACCTATCTCAATGCGGAAGGCTTTGGCGCGTGTATCAACACAAGCCGCTATGGCCTGTTCAAGGATCACCAGACTGGCAGTGCGGATGGCAAACCCCTTGCCCCCCTGATGGGCGACATCAGGGCTTACGACGGTGGCGTCGGGGACTTCCAAATGGGTCCTCTCAGCTTTATGTTGAATTATCCTGATCACTGCGTCATGTATCGATTCCTGCCCCGCTCTCTTACGTCAACCGATATGCAACTGGTCTGGTATGTTAATGCTAATGCCGTTGAAGGCACTGATTATGATAAGGAAAAATTAATCTGGCTTTGGCATAACACCAGCCTGGAAGATGACTACATCATTACCCGCAACAGCGAAGGGGTCAATTCGCGTTTCTTTGAACCCGGCCCCTATCATCCAGAGTTCGAAGCGAGTCTGCATCAATTTAACCGTTGGTACTTACATACCCTTGAGAACAGCCTGCCAACACCGGGCTAAACGAGGTGAATGCAACCCTCAACCAGGAAGTGGTTAATCCGGTCGGGCAATTTAGGCCCATTCATTGCACATGATAGACCCGGGCAGCTGTATCATGCAGGAGTTTACCAATAAGCTCCCCGGGCATATCAGCAAAGGCCTGGCGAGCATATTCCCTGGGCGCAACAGCTATGGTAGCGGGTCCTGGTGACATCGATGTTGGGTGAGGGAAATCGGTCTCATACATAAGATTGTCTGGATACAGTTGTGCAGCTCTTGCCAGCATATCCCGTTCGAACCAGAAGCAGGCGTATATCTGCCTGCGGAAATACTCGCTGGGTAGCAGATCATATTCTGGATGCTCGAACACCACACCCGCATTATGCCATTGCCAATCCAACGCCTCCAGCAGGGTGGGAATCCAACCCGCTCCACTTTCGACTGAGACAAATTTCAATGCTGGAAAACGATGACAAACACCCCCACAGATAAGTTCCGAAATTCCCAGACCATTGCCGATAAAGGCGAGAGCCGAGTACCGAGCAAATTTAGCTTTCCGCCCCATAGGTCCGCCTCTGGGTGAAAACTCACCTTCTTTAACACCGAGAGCAGCTTGCCCGCCTATATGAAAACTGATCGGCAGATCAAAACTCTGTGCACATTCCCAGACCGGATCCCAATAAGTGTCTGATAAATCCGGTTGTTTGAAATCCTGGGGTTGGCTGGGAAACAGAACAGACCTGTGGCCAAGCTCCGCACAACGGCTAATCTCAGCGACTGATTCAGCTATATCCCAGAATGGCAAGGCACAGACGCCCAGTAGCCGCTCCGGGCTAGCACTGGTCCACTCAATCAGGAAATCATTGTATGCCTTGACACAGGCCAGCTTCAGCTCTTTATCCCTCATAGCCAGGAAATTCTGCGAACCAAATCCGCCCACGTTCGGGTAGATTACCTGCGCATAGATGCCCTGTTCATCCATATGCACCAACCTGGCTTTAGCATCGTAAGCGCTGGCGCTAATATCCTGGTAAGTCGCTGGGAACTCGTTCGGCGGGCGGCCATTATAGCCCGCCATGGACACGGCCCCGGGTGCCAACCCCCGTTTCCCATTGATGAACCAAAAATCCCGACCCTTAACGCGTTCTATGTGAGGGGCAAGATCGTGCCACTTACCCGCAACACGAGAAGTCCACAGATCCGGCGGCTCAGTAATATGCGTATCCACATCAATTACAGCGTGTTCAGAAAAGAGTGTCATGGTTATCTCCTGAATATTCGACAACTGATTGCCGGTTCACTTCCCACACTACTGCGTCAATTGCCTGGGATCAAGTGATCCGCTACAAACCTGCTATCCCGCTGCTCCAGCCCCAGTCAAAGCAGGGTCTTAGATGCCATCTGCTTGGCTGATTCCACGGCTACCCGGCCTAACATCAATTTACTAGCCAATCATGTCAAGCCACCACCTGGCTGTACTCTGAGTTCAACCACAAACGGATTCATCGTTTCAATCGTAAACCTGCCTTTGCCTCAACCACAACAGCCAGCGATGTCTTGCCATTGTCTCTGCACCTCATAGTTCGAACCTGACCCGAACGGAAAACTCTAATCGCGAGTTTTTTAGGCCCTCGACTGTTAGTCTGGGTATCCGCTGCAGTCCCTGCAAAGGGGTGCCCTCCCCTGCCAAATAACGTCATAATACAAACCAGAATCAGAGTTCACAGGAGAACCAGCCATGGCCAGCGCGAATGACTATACAGCGGCCGATATCGAGGCAATGTTTGAAGCCGTGAAAAACTGGGGTAGGTGGGGGCACGACGATGAACGCGGCGCTTTAAACTTTATCACACCGGATATCATCAGAAATGCCGCCAGACTGGTGCAAAACGGCGAAGCTGTATCCTGCTCGCTGGAATTTCCCACTCGACCAGCGCCGGATAATCCGCGCCCAGCACAGCACATGATGGTCGTTGCAGGTGATGCCTGTACCCATGGAGAGGGCATCGAGGCCGCTATGGATTTTATCGGCGTTGCCTTTCATGGTATGGCAGTATCTCACCTTGATGCGCTGTGCCACGTATTCGTCAATGAAGAAATGTATAACGGTTTCAAAGCAAGCGATGTGCTCAGTACGGGCGCAACTCGCAATTCGGTTATGGCTGCCAAAAATGGTATATCCTCGCGCGGTGTATTGCTTGATATACCCAGACTAAGAGGGGTGCCTTATCTCGAGATTAACGATACTATCGACGCTGACGAGTTAGCTGCTGCGGAAAGGGCCCAGGGTATAAACATCTCTGAAGGGGATATTCTGCTGGTGGCAACCGGTCGCGATGCTCGCCGCGCTGATAAAGGTGCCTGGGCTCCTACGGAGGGCATGGCCGGCCTGGATGCAACCTGCATACCCTGGCTGCATCGCAAAAAGATCGCCCTGCTGGGTTCTGATGGCGTTTCTGATGCCATCCCCAGTGGTACTGCCAAAGGCTGGCCAATGCCCATTCATCAATGTGGTATTGTTGCGATGGGGCTGCATTTGCTCGATAATCTACGACTCGACCAGCTAATGGATACCTGCACTCGCAACAGTCGTTGGGAGTTCTTTATGGTAGTTGCACCCTTACGGGTAAAGCGCGGTACCGGTTCACCCATCAACCCTATTGCGTTTTTTTAATTCAGCTTATGACGATCTACTCACTTGTAAAAAACAGGGCCGGCTACTTCCTCAGGGCCAAGGGAAGCAAACTGGAGTTTACCTCCCTGGCAGACGACAACTGCATGTGGTTGCAGAAAGGCGATGTCCTGACCAATGCAGGCAACGGTATAGAAATAAACTATCGTCCAGGGGATAAGATCCAGGGCCACGACACCGATCTTTCTCCTGGCTCAAGTCAACGACCCTCTGAGCACCTGACAGAACTGCGGCGAAACGGTATGACTGTTGTTAACGGCTTGATCGACCCGAACGCAATCGCCAGGATTAAGCAGCAATATGCGCAGCGTCGGGCCCGTCTGCACACCGATGAAACCCCTTATGATGGCTTTTTCTGGATGGTCGGTGGACTCCACTGGTGCGCTGACCTTGTACGCGCCGTTAGCCATCCGATCGCACTATGGATCATGCAGGAATTCATGCAAACCAGTGACATCCACTTCTGTCATGAGCCCATCATTACCACCCTGAAACCAGCAAAAGATCTCCTCGGAACATTTCCCGATGACGGCTGGCACGCAGACTACCCTTATCATCCAGGTGTATTCCCTGATGAACGTTGGCCTGCCGATCCTGTCCTGGGTGTGCAGTTTAATATCTGCGTGGATCCGTTCCGAAAAAACAATGGCGGCACCCAGTACCTTCCCGGCTCCCATCATAGATTACACTGGCCTCCTGCTGAGTTTAACCAGGGTGGAACCCGCTTGCGAGAAGGGCTTCACAAAGATGTTGAACATATCGAAGCACCTGCTGGCTCAGCTGTCTTATACGATTCTAGAACCTGGCATCGCCGATGTGATGAATCAAATATAAGTGGCAAAGATCGCATAGCCATCCTCAATGCGGTTACCCCCTCGTGGGTACTACCTATGTCAGACAAGAAACCAGCAAGTAAACAATATAAAACCTCTGATATCTTCAATCAGCTCTCAGAGCGGGAACAACAGGATATTGATCGACTATGCTGCCATGCAACATCGGCAACACCGCCCGATATGCCGCAATTGAATCGCCGAATCTCTCGGGAAAAAAGATGAACCCCACTGGCAAAAGTAACCCACAAAGGCAACTACTGTTGGCGGGTGCGGAAAATGTGCGAGACCTGGGTGGTTATACGACGGAATCCGGCCAGATTACCCAATTTCACCGTTTCGTTCGTTCCGGCGACATGCATTCCCTTAGCCTCGATGATCAACAGGCCCTGCTTGATTACGGTATTAAATCGGTTATTGATTTACGTATGTCCTGGGAAATTGAAGCTCAACCTAATGTATTCCATCAATCCTCAATGCTTGAGTTCCGGATTCATGATTTCTGGGGTAACCGTTTTGATGATTATCGATCCATGAACAAATCAGCACCACCTGCCAGGAAGCTTGCTGATCTCTACTGCCGCGGGCTGGAGCTTTCAGGCTTCGTAATGGCAGAGATCATGCACACCTTTGCAGAAACGAAAACCGGTTACCTGTTCCACTGCCGCTCAGGAAAAGACCGGACGGGGCTGGTGGCAGCCATGTTACTGGCAATCGTTGGCGTCTCCGATAACACTATCTGCCAGGATTTTGCACTGACCCAGCAGTATCTGAAAACCGGCGCCACGAACCCCATTGCAGCATCGGCTCCAGGTGCCTGGCAGAAAACCTGCGAGCCCGAGACGATGCAGTTCACCTTAGATTTTCTGACTGACCACTATGGCGGTGCGGTCAGCTATCTTCAACAC
>PCCP01000068.1 GCA_002731775.1 Gammaproteobacteria bacterium | reverse complement strand
GCGTCAACGCAGCCGTCAACGTCGTCTTGCCATGGTCAACGTGACCAATCGTACCCACATTTACGTGGGTCTTATTTCTCTCAAATTTTTCCTTCGCCATTATCGACTGCCCCTATCTCTTCTTTGCTGTCTTCAAGTTAATATCAAATCAGATTCCTGTCCCTTCCTATTAATAGAGAGACGCAAATGAATCTGTTTCTGTGATCTGTAGTGTGTGGTGCTCACACCCGGAGTTGAACCGGGGACCTCTTCATTACCAATGAAGCGCTCTACCGCCTGAGCTATGCGAGCTAATCACTAGTAATCTCAGCCCATCCTAATTTTCCCGGTAGCTCGTCTTTAATATTCGCCTATCATTCATTACTGCCGCCACTGCTAACCAGCAATTGGAGCGGGTAGCGGGAATCGAACCCGCGCAACCAGCTTGGAAGGCTGGGGTTCTACCGCTGAACTATACCCGCTTATTACCCGTTTGTTGGAAACCGCTCCCCCACTTTGACCCGGACTGGTGGAGGGGGGTGGATTCGAACCACCGAAGCTTGCGCGTCAGATTTACAGTCTGATCCCTTTGGCCACTCGGGTACCCCTCCCACAAGATCTCCCAAGGGTCAAATTCCCTGGCTCTCTCAGTCAGGAGCGGCATTTTATGGGAATTGAAGCCCTTGTGCAATCGTTTCACAGAGATTTTCTGTAACTGTCAAGTAGGGCCTATCGGCTGACAAATCAAGCCGTTGCGCTTCCCCTGCAGAGTCGAATTGAGGATGCCTGAGCAATACCTGAATATCACCGGTAGAAACCGGGATTTCCTGGATTTGTACGCTGTATCCCAGCGCTGCCACCTGTGCTCTCACCAGTTCGGCAGAATCGGGCCGTGCAAAAACTCCGAGGGCTATCGCATTGGCCAGATTTCCTCTTGTAATCAGGTAGGTTTCAACCTCTAAACCCGCGTTGGAGGCCGCTGCACTGAGTCCTTCCTGGGTGATGGTGGCAATGGAGCGGGAAGACGAAGGCCGTATATAGACGCGAAATTGCGGAGCCAGCGCCTCGCCAGTTAGATTCAACACGGCGCTGAAACCTCTGTTGCTGGACTCGGACATAAAGCTGTAGGCTTCGTCAGCCGTGGGAAAATTCGCAACCAAGGCACACATCGGGGACTGATCCTGGTCCGCGGCTGATAATATAGCCGCTTGCTCATCGAACTCCCTGACCAGCATAAGCCCGGTATTAAGTAGCGGCAGGTCTTCTGATCCAGGCCCGGCTTCTGACTGCGACGGCCTATAGCGACTCCAGCTGTAATAGGCAAAATTCAACAACAGCAGAAAAATGACTATATAGCGCATAAGTTAGCCATTTGCCGGATCAAAACCTTCAGGTGAGTAGGGACAGGCAATCGCCAGGCCATCGAGAACCAACCCAGCGACTACTTCGGTTTTCGGCAGTGACATATACGCCGCGAGTAGATCCGCGCCACCACCGGTGAGTAAGAGTGTAGGCTGGCCAGCCTCGGTTATTGAATTAATGACTGTTTCGATGGTCGCAATCAGGGCAGTCAAGGTGCCGTTGAATACAGCCGCCTCGGTGGAGTGGCCTGGCTCCAGAGTGAGCTCTTCCTGTCCCTCGGCCACGCGGATGCCCGTATTTTCCTGCAGGCTTTTCCGCATCAAGTTCAGGCCTGGCAGAATAAAGCCACCCCGATGCTCGCCATTTCGGTCCAGCACATCAATGGTCAGGGCCGTGCCACTGTCCACTATCACACAGGGCTCCGTGGATATTTGCCGTGCCGCCAGCATGGCCAACCAGCGGTCGACACCGAGCTTGCCGGGATCGACATAATGATTCGATACCCCACCACAACTCCTGCTTACTTCGGCAATTTGCAGTTCCAGGCCCCAGGCAGCAGCAATCCACTGACGGATTTCCTCCACATCTGGCCCCGCTCTGACACTGCACAATCTGGCAAACTCGACTCGATGATTCTCTCCTACGGCAATGATCAGTTCCTTGACACCGGATACGACTCCTTCTGCCGCCATTGTTGCAGTCCCAGGATTGAGACAGCGCCACTTTATCCGGGTATTGCCCGCATCAATTTCCAGAATCATGTTGGCGAACCTGTTGCCAGCTCGCGCAAGGACGGGAAGATCTCGCCACCTATTATTGTCTGCCTACCGGTGGCGGTCTGCATCAGCTGTGCGCCTGAATTATCTACACCCAGAGATTTGCCAATGCTGCGTTCGTTGCCGTTTTGAATCACGATATCGTGGTTAATATAACAATCCAGACGGTTCCAATCATCCTGGAAGGGCGAGAAACCGGTGGCCTCGAAGTTGATGACATTTGGCAGCAAGGCATTGATGAATAGGGCAACGAGCTCTTCTGTATTCACTTCATTATCAGTGAGAGAATTCAAATCCGTCACCGGCCTGCCGATCTCCTTCACCGCCTGCGCAGGTAGGTCCAGGTTAATGCCAACACCAAATACGACGTGAAGCGTTGACTCCATCTTGTGTAATTCGAGTAGTATGCCCGCCAGTTTTCTTTTCTCGTGGAGGACATCATTTGGCCACTTGAGTTGCAGATTCTGCACCCCCAGAGCCGTTAGCGCCGCATGCAGACTGATGGCTGTAACCAGACTTAAACTCTGCAAAGCATCAGCTACCAGGGTGAACCGACGAACCAGTGACAAATAAATCCCGGCTCCCTTGTAACTGGACCAGGTTCTGCCGCTGCGCCCTCTGCCGGCGATTTGGGATTGGGCAAGTACAATCCAGCTACCTGTTTTGCCCGCCTTTAGCAGGCGCAGGGACTCCGCGTTGGTAGAATCAATCTCTTCAAACAGGATAACCTCACCAAGATCCGCTCGGGCTTCCGGACTCAGGTGTTTCTCAATCAACGCTTCATTCATAGGGAACCGGAAACCAAACTGGATCTTGCTGCAGCAATTTCAGAATTGGGTAGCTATACCCAACAAAAAAGGAGCGAGCTCACTGTGCCAGGCACTGCAGACTGCTCCTTCTTTGTCTTACTTCTATAGCCGCTTGCTGTTACTCGTCCACGTTAAGCGAGGAACTCAACAAAATTCATGTGGAGCTCACGCTACCGAAGGACAGCTTACTTGTCCGCCGCAACAGCCTCGTCTTTAGCTTCACCACCTCTCAGTTTCGAGATCACAGACCAGGCTTCCAGCATGATGACGATAGAGATAACCATGACTGTCACTTCAATCACTACCAGCACCCAATTGCCTGTTGAATAATGTTCGATGACATACCAGCCACTCGCCCACAGTGCCAACAGCAGTATGAACATCATCGGCATCAGTATATATCGCACCGGTCGGCCCAGCTTAATCAGGTAGATAGAAATAACCATCAAGGTCATGCTGGCCAGGATCTGATTGGTCGCGCCAAATACAGGCCATATCAGCATACCGCCATCCCCGGGATATTGGCCGTTAGTCACGCCGAATGCCAGGGCTAAACAAGCCGCTATGGCCAGCAGCGTTGAGACATAGTTATTTTTAAGGGGCTTGATATCGTAGATGTTCCCCCACTCCTGCACGATGTATCGCTGCAGGCGAAGTCCGGCATCCATGGTCGTGGCAGCAAACAAAACCACCATTACTGCCAGCATGGTTTGGGAAAATGCCAGTGGCAACCCCCAACCGGTAGAGATTAGTCGTGCACCACCCTCAATAAATCCTGTTTGTCCCGGCCCGCTAGTAAACCCGGAGTAAATCGCATCCCAATCCGCTCCGTTGGCCGCATATAAAGAACCGGTAACAGCCACTATTGTGATCAGGGCCAGTGAACCTTCGCCCAACGCGCCGAGATAGCCAACGAAGCGCGCATCCTTTTCATTGTCTAACTGCTTGGAACTGGTGCCGGAAGAGACGATGCCATGAAACCCGGAGAGGGCACCACAGGCTATAGTTACAAATAAAATCGGAAATAACGGCGGTGTGCCTTCCGCCAGGTTTGGATTGAAAGCCGGCGCACTTACGGTAGGCATGGCGATCAGTACTGCCGAATAAAGCACCAGCAGCCCCACCACCAACTGTGCCCCGTTGATATAATCCCGTGGTTGCAGAAGCAGCCAAACCGGCAGCATCGAGGCGATGCCGGCATAGACAAATAGAATAATGATCCAGTTACCATTGGGTCCGAGGCCGAAAATATTACCCGGCAACTCCAGTGGCATCACGCTGCCTACATAAATTGAAAAGTAGAGAATCGCCACCCCGATAAGGGATATAAGCAGCAGATTATGTTTCCTGCGTATCAGCACACCAATGCAAATAGCAACCGGGATCGCTGCCCAGGCTGGAAATACGGAAGTAGGGAAAATCACCATATCTGTGGCGATAATGGTGCCAAATACTGCGTTCACCAGGACCAGCAATAAGAAAATAATTACCATGAGCAAGGCACTGGCGCGTTTGCCAATGATGCTTTCAGACAAGGCGCCGATCGACTTGGCCCCATGGCGATTACTGGCCCAAAGAGCTCCCATATCGTGCACACCGGCGAAGAAGATCGACCCAAAGGTCACCCACAGCAGGGCAGGAACCCAACCCCAATACACGGCAATTGCTGGACCAATAATAGGTGCGGCACCGGCGACCGCGGTAAAATGCGCACCCCAGAGAACAAATTTATTGGTAGGAACATAGTCGACGCCGTCATTAAATTGATGGGCCGGAGTGACATAATTCGGGTCAAGTCGATAAATCTTTCCAGCAATGAATTTGGAATAGACGAACCATCCAAATGAGAAGCCAACCAATCCGAATAAGACAATAAAGATCGAGGACATACAGTACTCTCCCGAATTATTATTATGAATTACAAGCCCCGCATCATAGCAAGTTAATTGCCAGGGACACAACGAATGTCGCCTGTTCGCAGGCTTCTCCTACTACCAACTTGTTGCAGTGCCAATACAATTATTCACGCAAATTGAGGCAATCTCCAGTAACTAGAAAACCTTGAATTCTTACGGGTCTTTCGTATTCGGCTGCCAGGCATAACTGTAATTGGGGACGCTTAGCAGATCGAGCAGGCAGGGCGAAAACTGACGTCGACAGAACCGGCTCTATTTACAGCGTACAGAAGACTTTTTAGTTATTAGCAGTCTTGTAATAAGAGAAGTAGCCAATAAACATCTCATCCCAACTCTGGGCGCCACCCTTAACCACAGCCGCCGGATCCGGATTGCCAAGATTGTATTGGGAGTTGTCAAACGCTCCCTCAACTATTACCCGGGAGCCTGCCGGGAGCAACATGGGCTCTGACAGTCTATAGGTTGGCTGCCAGGCAAAATTGTAGTCGGGTACGTTAATAATGTCAGCCCGGCTGCCATCAGGATAGACCACGGAAAAACGCATATGCTTGCCACGGTAGTGCATGTGTGGCCTTAAACCGTGCAGCATTATCTCGTTCTCGAACAGATAGGACGCGCTCATTTTATGCTCGGAAACACCAGCAGGAATTGCCAGGTTGCTGCCACCATGACTTAATGAGTAAGTTGAATACTGAAACTGGAGTTCCTCTTCCGCGAAGTAGAGACCGAGTAGTGTGTTGTCGACGGTTTCCTTGCCATAAGTGGTGTAGTGAAGCGACATCTGCACCGCCGACCCCTTCGGTACAAATATCCCGGAATTATCTGGATAGGTGACCGCTTCATCCTTGCCCGGCGCATACCCTTCGAGAAACTCGCGATAGCTATCATTCTCTCCTTCTACGATCCTCTCCTCATAGTCTGCTGGCACGATGAAACTAAGCAGGTGATGCAGCACGCGCCGATCGCCGGGGAGATGCTGCACGGACTTGATCCATACATCCTTTTCGAATGGCAAATTGATGGTGATATTTTCATAATCCAGCACGCCGGTGGCAGGAATGGTGAAAGATGGAACTTCCACAATGTAGTCTGGTTCACCCAGTTCCCAGACCGATTCTGGAGCTGTAATCAGAGTGAGAGGGTCAACTTCACTCTCCCCCCGCGGCGAACCGGCATCGATCCAGTGGATCAATGTTTGCAGTTCTCCTGTGTCCATATATCGAGCATTGTTGAAATGATTTATGGCAGGATCGACTTGAGCGGGCGGCATGCGCTTGGTCATCACCACCTCTTTCATCATCGGCGACCAGCCCTGAACCATCATATGTGAATTCATTGCGAACGGGGCGATGCCACCTTCGACGTGGCAGCCGACACATTTTTTTTGCAGCAATGGTGCTATTTCCGTGGCGTAATCCGGGGACTTGTCAGCGTGTTGAGCCAGCGCTGGGAAACTCAGCTCACAACCCTCACTCGCCACCGTTATTGTCTCACCGAATGAGGTGACGCCAGCGACGACTGCTTGCAGTGTGTCGGCGAGAAAGCTGGTGCCCTCGCGTGCTTCTATGTCCCGTTCCGGCCGAGCGCGTCTCGACTCAATATCCAGACCGCCGCGATAGAGTACCTGGAAGCGGTCAGGCTCCAGCACGATAATTTCGCCGGCCCTGGTAAGACCCAGGCTCTCGGCGACTAACTGGCTGCTGTCCAGCAAAATGGGCAAGTCGAAGTTATACAGATCATCCATGCGGCGGATGTCTTCGCGGCTGTCCCTGGCAGCAGAATTGATCGCAAGAAAAGTGACTCCCTGGCGTTCCCACGTGGTGCGAAGCAGGCGATACTTTGGCAATCTTTCTAAGTTTTCCTGGCAATCGACGGCCGTGGAAATGATGACGACGGCTTTGCTGCCTCCATACTTACGTAATTGGTGAAATTTTCCCTCATGGTCTATTAATGCAAAATTCCCAATTTTTTCGGGCCCTGCATTTACCTGTGAGTTTGTTAGCACCAGAGTGCTTAATAGCAGTATCAGGCTGAGTTTTTTCATGCGCGGTAATCCCTGCTTAGGCATGAATTTCATTGTTTCACGCCGTCTATCTTTAGTTGAATGTTTATTCTGTGGTGCTTATGGCCAGGCCATAACCCCACGGCTTTCAGACTGGGAATTTTAACCCAAAGCCCACTTTGCCGGCTAATCAATCGACTAAGTTTATGTGACAAATTGAAACTGTCCAACTTCGAATATCAGCTCAAAACCCCCGGAGAACAGTCAGTCAATACCGCATTGATTACTCAGAAGATTAGCGGCCCCGTGATTCGCAACTCATTTCTGAATGGGAGTTCTGATTGGCCGCCCGACGCCTGTAGGGCAGTCCACGCATGCCCTGGATAAGCTTGTTGTTTTGCAAATACTTCCTGAATACGGGCGCCTACTCACACACTTTATGTGGCCAATGATAGTCTTCCCCTAGATCAACCGCCCTTGCCGACGCTCTTGATCGCACCATGGCCGAAAATACTTTCGACCATGGACCAGCGTCGGAATAATTCATACATGCCCCAGAGGATAGCCACGACAACAATCAGCAACATTCCCCAGCGCATGAGAGCAGCGAAAAACAAGGCGTCCAGGGGCGGCATCTGCATTTGATATTGGTTGAGCACAAACCCTCGCTCCAGCATCCAGTGCCAGGCGCTGTGGGCGAGCAGTGCAGATAGCAATATTGTTCCTACGCGTTCCTTCACGAAAAACTTGAATAGAATATTCAAAAGTGGAATGACCAGAATAAGAACCAGTATTTGCCCCAGTTCGACACCGACGTTGAATGCCAACAGGGAGGAAAACAAATGCCCTCCTGCGAACTGCAGGGTATCGCTAAATATGAAGGAAAAGCCAAAGCCGTGGACCAGGCCGAAACCGAATGACACCATCCATCGATGCTCCAGCTTGGCGCCGACAATATTTTCAAACGCCATGTAGACGATGGATAGTGCAATTAATGTTTCGATCAGTGGTGGGAACCACAGTGCATTGGGCGCCATGCCGAAAGCAGAACTAATCAGGGTGATCGAGTGAGCAACCGTGAATGAGGTGACGACAGGAATTAGTACACGAATACTGCGCAGTGGAATTACCAGGCAAAAGAGAAACAACAAATGGTCCAGGCCATCCAGAATATGATTGAAGCCCATGTCGACAAATCGTAGCGCGGCCTGGTGCCAGCGGGGATCCAGTATCACCAGGCCCGGATTACCAAGATAATTAAATACCCGCTCAGCGCCTCCGGGAACCAGGAAACGTAAAACCGTCGTCGTCTGAATGGAGAGCGTGCCAAGTTCGGGGTTGACGGAGAAGTCTGATTGTTCAGAGGCAATGGGATAGCTTACCAGCACATCCAGCACACCCTGACGCCAGAACAAGTCGACGCTGTCATCCAACGGCGGACCCATCACATTATCCAGGGCTTCTTCAAAACTGGTAAAAGAGCGATCGGACGGCAGCGATACCCTGGTGGCTACCAGCTCTTTCTCGGTCAGTTCTTTACCGTTTTCGAAAAAATGCATCGATTCGGTGATGTAAATCCGGGCGGCATCATTGAGAGAAAACTCGGCCTCGGAAAACTGCAGATAGCCGGGTCCGCGCAGAGGGAAACTGATCTCACTGAAGGCTTCCATGGGAATTCGCAGCAACGCTGTCAGCTGATTTCCTTCCGGCTTGACGAATGCATGTACAGTGACACGAGATGGGATGTCATGAGCCTGGGTCAGGGAAGGTAATAAAGACAGCCCCAAAACCAGCCAGAACCTGGTGAATATGCGCCCCTTACCCAACTCAAAAAATGCTTTGAAATAATTCATTAGACCTCATTATGTTCCTTATTAATCAAATGGTTAGTCGATACCACCTAAGCACAACCCCCCAGCGGGACCGCAAGCAAAATACCGCCATCGAGGGAGCTGTTACAAATTCTTACAAGTCCCCCTTCTAAAAATTTGCTTGTAAGTATACTGTCTTGGATTTAGGCAGTATACTCGGCCTTGCTCTGAGAGTTTAAACCCCCCGCAATTGGGGCATCGAGAGGAAAATAAGAATGAAGAAGATCAAGTTATTTATTGGCGCAACTCTGGTAGTTGTACTGGTCGTGCTGGGCGTAGGCCAATCAAAATTGCAAGAATCCAGTGTCGCTGCCAGCAACGATATAATGGCGCCTCACTTCCTGGTCGACCCTTATTGGCCAAGACCGTTGCCAAACATGTGGGCGATGGGCAACACTATCGGCGTAGAAGTTGACGAGCGAGATCACGTCTTTGTCGTGCATCGCAACGATGCCTCTCAATTCGGCGGTAATACCGAGATCGGCCTCCAGGGAGGTGTTTCAGAGTGCTGCACGCCGGCACCACCCATAATCGAATTTGATCACGCTGGCAATGTAGTGAATGCCTGGGGCGGGCCCGTTGAGGGTGCCGAATATACCTGGCCGGCATCCAACCATGGTATTGCAATCGCAGCCAATGGCAATATCTGGATAGGCGGCAACGGTGGTGGTGATTCCCACGTGCTGGTCTTCACTCGCGACGGTGAATACGTCCGCACTGTTGGTGTTCCAGGCGAAGACCGGGACAGCAATAGCGAGATTCACTTCGGCCGCGTGGCAGAAATTGCAATGGACGTCAACGCCAATGAAGCCTATTTCGCCGATGGTTATCGCAATAGACGCGTCGCTGTTGTAGACGTTGCCAGTGGCGCCCTCAAGCGTTATTGGGGTGCCTACGGTAATACCCCTGATGACAGCGTCGATGTCACTTACACACCTGGGCAGCCAGGCCCGCAACAGTTCCGCGGTCCGGTCCATTGTGCACAGCCTTCCAACGATGGCCTGGTTTATGTGTGTGACCGGGGCGCCGACCGGGTTCAGGTTTTCCGCAAGGACGGTACCTACGTGAGAGAAGTGGTTTACAACCCGGCTACATTGAATCAGGGTTCCACCTGGGATATCGCTTTCTCAAAAGACCCGGATCAGGAATTTATCTACCTGGCAGATGGCCAGAACTTCAAGATCTCAGTAATCGATCGTGCATCCATGGAGGTTCTTTACACCTTCGGTCAGGGCGGCAGGCAGCCGGGTACGTTCTACGCGCCTCACAGTGTTGCCACGGATTCTGAAGGCAACTTGTACACGACTGAAACCTATGAAGGTAGCCGCGTACAGAAGTTCGTCTATCAGGGAGTTCGAGCTGTTACCGTTCGTGAGCGCGCCCCAACCTGGCCCGCTGACAAACTGTAAAACCTGCTAGAGCGTTATAAACCAAGCCGTATCGAAGTGATTCGATACGGCTTTTTTAGTGTTCGCGCAAGCGCACGCTGAGACCACGCTAAGGCCCTCACTATATTGTATTGACTAATAATTTCTTCAGGCTTACTTTGGTGGTACTGTGAACGGCCTGACTGCGGCAACAGCGTAGTTGCTGCCAGATTAGTAGTTTCAATTCGCCTTCAACTCGCAAGGAAACCGCTATGTTTACAACCAGAAGAACATTCCTCGGGGGCCTTCTGGCCTTGGCTATTTTCGCCGCCCTCAATGCAGGTCAATCCGAACTGGAAAAATCCGCCAACGCAGTTAGCAACGAGCGCATGGCCCCACAGTTTATCGTCGATCCATTCTGGCCACAGCCGCTACCCAACAAATGGCTGCTTGGACGCACCATTGGCATAGCGATCGATGCCAGAGATCATATCTTTATTGTGCACAGAGACCAGGACGAAATGTTCATGAGTCAGGAACTGGGCCTGGACCGGGGCGTGGCAGAATGTTGCTCCGCCGCACCGCCCATCCTCGAATTTGACCTCGATGGGAATTTGATTAACGCCTGGGGTGGACCCGGAGATGGCTACACCTGGCCGGCGTCGAATCATGGCATCGAAGTCGCACCCAATGGAGACATATGGATTGGCGGCAACGGTGGCGGTGATTCTCATGTATTGGTGTTCAATCGCGATGGCGAATTCGTACGCGAAATCGGCGATCCCGGTGAAGATGTAGACAGCAATAGCCTTACTCACTTTTCCCGTGTGGCTGAGATAGCAATAGATGCAGAAGCCAATGAGGCATATATCGCAGATGGCTATGGTAACAAAAGAGTAGCCGTTGTCGGCACCGCAACTGGCGCTTTCAAACGCTACTGGGGCGCCTATGGTAATGAGCCCTCAGATGATCGGGTTACCTATGTTCCTGGTGAACCCCTGCCGCAACAGTTCGTTGGTCCAGTGCACTGCGCCGAACCCTCCAACGATGGCTTAATCTATGTCTGTGACCGTGGTGCTGATCGCATTCAGGTGTTCAGACCCGATGGTACTTTCGTTAAAGAAGGCCAGGTAGCTGCCCTTACGACTGCCTCAGGTTCTACCTGGGATATCGCCTTCTCGCGGGATGCTGATCAGGAATTTATCTACGTTGCAGATGGTTCGAATCACAAGGTGCATATTCTCGATAGAGATACCCTAGAGGTGCTGGCAGAATTTGGTGATGGCGGGCGCCAGCCGGGTCTGTTCTTCGGCACCCACAGCATCATCACCGATTCCCTGGGCAACATCTATACCACCGAGACCTATGAAGGCAAGCGCGTGCAGAAATTTTTATACCAGGGTCTGCAGCCATTGAATACGGCGCATGTAGGAGCACCGTGGCCAGCTGAGGATCTGCATTAACTAGAGCAGCCTAGGGTTTCATGGGAGGATTGTGTCAGAGTCCGAAATAGCAAAAAAATTGCGGGTTTTCAGTATCTTTTAAATGTTGGGGTTGAGTGGCACTGAGTTCAGTTATGGCCTAAGAGAACGCGCTGGGTGAGAGGCCCCTATTGTCACAGCGGCTTGCCCCCCTCCCGGGTGCCCTCACTCGGTCGGGAGCCCTGGAAAACGGTCTCCCTCTGTCACTCAGTGCGGCGCCTCGATTGCTGAGTCAACAGGGGCCTCTCACCCATCGCTTGCAGTTCCCACTGGAATCAGTGCATTACTTGCCAAGTGCATCTACACAGTTATAAACAATCAACAAAAAACCGTCCTTGGTCGTGGTTTTGTGTTGTATGCCAAGCCGTTAGTGGCTTGATCATCTGTGGGATGTCCACTATTCTGCTCCAAAACTCAACTCCCCAAGAGATCCAACACCATGAAGTTCAGAGAATTAGTCCTGATATGCACCGCCTTGCTTTCCTTCTCAGCATTCTCAGCCGAAGAAGTTACGGTTCAATTTAACTACGAAGGCAATCATGGGGTCGATCTCAGCAAAATACACGGCAGCTTCCGGGTGGCCGAGTTTACTGATGACAGAGGACTGGGGAATCCCCGGCTGATCACCGCCAGCGATCTCGGAAATACTGCTGCCGCAGGTGGTTATCATGCGCAGGCACCGGTAACTGAAATCATACAGCATGCTTTTATGCAGGGCTTTGCCAGCGGCGGTGCCGAGCTTGTCGATGCCGGTGAAGACATGAGTATTGCTGGCAAATTACTCAGTTCCGAAGCACAAATTATCGACCGTGACGGGGTTGAGATGATCCAGCTAACCTGGCGAGTCAATGTTCAACTGCAAAAAGGCGGCCGTAACATCTGGCAAACTACCTTGTTTGGCAGGGGCAGAACACCCGCGGCCGACGGCATGAGTGCAACCGTGCATGCTGCGTTGAATCGCCTGATCAACGAACTTCTCGGAGACGATTATTTCCTGCAGGAAATACTCTAACCAAGAGCTACCTACTTTATCAATCTCTACACCCCACCAGCAAGTCCAGGGAGTCTAGTACCAACCGAGGGTGCTCAGGGAAAAAATCCAGCCCGGTGAGGGTTTCAATCTCGGGGATTGTGCTGCGTAGCTCGCAATGGTGGACATGTACCGGCGTATTCTGACCGAATAGAAATACGCTTCCCTGCCCTTGCTCGGTAATGACAATTTTATAAAATCCGTCAGGGACTCTGTAAGATTTTCTGGTACTCAAGGCCGATACTTGTGGAGTCGGTCCGTAGACAGGCCCGGCTAATACAAATACCTCACTGCCTCTATTCACCAGGTTTCTTATAGACCATTCCAGTCCATACCAGGCTCCCCGATTTAACGCCTGCTTGCGGGCAACCGCGTTAGTCAGGTAGTTCACATCATCCCAGTAAGGCGTTCCCGCAAAATCAACCAGTGCCACAAACTGCGCAAGCTGAAGTTCTGCATCTTCGGCACGGGAGAAATCAGCCTCGGTCAGCGTTTCTGCAACATAATTATCCGCCCGTGGCTGCCGGGAAAGACTGGTAGCAATACCGATGAAATCGGCAGATATTTTGTAGGCGACCCAGTCGGCTGACTTGTTCGTGGTGTTATAGGAAAGCGCATAAATCGGTCTGAGTATCAGGTGGTTTTCAGGGCTCGCTCCCTGGGGACAGCCATGCAGACAGTGGCCAATTCTGTACTCACCGGCAAAGGCTGGCGCTTGCAACATGACGAGTAGTGTAAACCAGGCGATAAGCCCTGCGGCGGCCTCCCACCGATAACTCGAGGCGAGCGCTGAATAAGGATTCCTGTATCCACGGCGCGCGCTGATTCCGATTCCCACCATAAATTGGCCTCATTAACCTGGTGCGGATCATACCCCTGGATGTCCAGGCTGTGCGACAAAAATCCACCGAGGGATTTCTATCGGAGCCAGAAGCCAGGCTCACCATCAAATCCAATCGACAGAGCGCGGTAGGACTCACCAGCAACTTGAGGTTGTGGCCTTGCAGCGGAAGATCAATTATTACCGCTTCTCCAGTAACCAAATCGCTGCTGCCGCCGTCTAATCCATGCAGGCCAGAAATGCCTGTTGGTTAGTGTTTGCCTACTAAATTGGCGATCGCGAGAAGAAAACAGCTAACCGATTATTGAAATTCAGCAATTTTTCAGTTTTCAGGAAGCAATCTTCAAGCGGCCTATCTAATATGCGACGCTAGCAATTCGAAGCTACGATCATTCTCAGGAGAGCAACATGCTTAAATATTCGACTATGGCCAAACTTGCAGTGGCGTTTATGCTGACAATGTTTGCTGGTATGTCAGCCAATGCCGCCGATCGAATCAGCGATTTTTCGCTAATTGATCATAATGGCAGGTTTCACCAAGTAAGCCGCTATGCAGACCACGACGCCATTGTACTGTTTGCACATGAAGATAGCAGAGACGTACGCCGAGCCGCCCGCGACCTGGAGAAGCTTGTAGAACAATTTAATGAGGACAAAATTGCCTTCTTCATGATTGACTCCACCGGTGCCAGCAACAAAAGCGAGATGCGAGAAGTAGCAGCCGATGCGAAGATTTCCCTGCCAATCCTGATGGACGATACACAACTGGTGGCAGAGGAACTGGGCATCACTCGAGCTACCGATGTGATTATTATCGTCCCGAAAGCGCCGGAAGTTGTCTATCGTGGCGCGCTAAATAATAGATTCGCTGAGGGCAGCCGGGCTCGCCGAGCTAGTGAGCATTATGTTGCCGATGCGCTGGACGCAATTCTCGCGGGTGAGGAAATTACCGGCGAGCAGCTAGCCAGCAAAGGCAATGCCATTGAATTTGCAGCCAGAGACAATCACGCCGAATCATTATCTTATGCCAGCGACATCGCGCCAATTCTTGAACAACGTTGTGTGAGTTGCCACATGGAAGGTGGAATCGCGCCCTTCGCCATGAGCAGTCATCAGATGATCCAGGGCTGGTCGCCGATGATTCGTGAAGTGATTTACACCAAGCGTATGCCCCCGGGACAGATCGACAACGATTTCGTCGAAGACTTCCACAATGTCAGTTTCATCTCCATCGAAGAGAGTCAAAAATTAGTCCATTGGATAGACAATGGTTCCCAAAACAAAGATGGAATTGATCCGCTCGCAGCGTTACGGCCTAAGCTGGTTAAGTGGAATTATGGCGAACCTGACATCGTTGTCCCCATTCCTCCGCAACAGATTCCTGCAACCGGAGTTCAGGAATACCGAAATTTGCAGGTACCCCTGAATATAACTGAGGATATCTGGGTCAAGGCAGTGGAATTCGTTCCCGGTGATCCCACTGTGCTTCACCATATTATCGCATTCGCCTATGGCCCCAATGGAATAAATGAGTTTGAGATCTTGAATCAGGGCATCGGTCTGGGAGCTTACGCCCCGGGTAACTCCATTAATACCTATCCGGAAAATTCGGGATTCCCGCTCAAAGCTGGCGGTGGTCTGATGCTGCAGATGCATTACACCGTAACGGGCAAAGAAGCTGTCGATGCTTCCGAAATTGGACTCTACCTATGGGATGAGCCGCCGGCGCGACAGGTCCTGGGTGGTTCCGCCGCCGACCTGGATATCTATATTCCTCCGTTTGAGGCCGGCCATGAAATGATTGCTACCAAGAAATTTCGCAAGGACGCTTATTTGTCTATGCTGGGACCCCACATGCACTATCGTGGTTACGATGCCAATTTTAAGCTGGTGTTTCCCGATGGCAGAGAACAGGAAATCCTCAACGTGCCAAACTACCAGTTCAACTGGCAAAAAGTGTACGATTTTAAGGAGCCTATATTCCTACCTGCAGGAACTGAAATGGTTTATAGAGCCACGTTCGATAATTCAGCGATGAATCCATTCAATCCGGATCCCTCGGCAGAGATAACATGGGGGGAACAAACCTGGCAAGAGATGTTTTTCGGCTTCTTCCGTTATGTAGACGCCGAATAATCTTACCAGAGACTTTGTTCTTATTTGGCCCGACCACTGCAGAGTGTGTCGGGCTTTTTTTTGAAGTCGAGCGCTAGCGACCCTGGCTACGTACCCGATTATTGCAGACAGCCCGGGCTGTCACGGGGCCCGCCGGTCATGACACTGCACGACATTGTTGATAGTATCGATGCCTTGTCGAATTCTGATTAGACCCCTAGACCCATGAAAAAACTGGCTCAACTCTGGATTACACTGTGCCTGGCATTGCCTGGCCTGATCGCCCACGGGGACACCACCTTGGTGGCCAATATTAATGGCTATAGCCTGGATGCAGATCGTGAACTGATTCAATTCACAGCTATTCAATTTTCAGACGACCGCGTAGACCGGCTATTTTCAGACGGCGACAGTCTGCCCGAAAACGTCGATACCAGGATCGATGGCAATGGCCTGACCCTGATTCCGGGGCTGATTGACGCCCACGGCCATGTACTCAACTATGGCTTGAGCCTGTTTCGGGTCGACCTCATCGGCACCCGTTCGGAGCAGAGTGCGGTGCAACGGGTTGTGGATTTCGCCGCAGAGAATACCGAGCTTGACTGGATACAGGGCCGAGGCTGGAACCAGGTGCTCTGGAATAGTAGTAGCTTCCCCAGTGCTGCCTCCCTGGACACGGCGCTAAGTGACCGGCCGGTCTGGCTCTCAAGAATCGATGGACACGCGGGATGGGCTAACAGTGTCGCCATCGAGCTTGCAGGGGTGACCGAGAGCACCGAGGACCCCCCCGGAGGGCAGATAATTCGAGACGATGACGGCAAGCCCACGGGTGTTTTCGTAGACAATGCCATGGCGCTTATTCGATCCAGGATTCCGCCGTCGAGTACTGCGGAATTGAGCTTTACGCTCAACACCTCGATGCAGAAACTGGCCAGCTTCGGCCTCACCAGCGTACACGATGCCGGTGTCGGTAGCCGGGTCGTGCAAGCCTACAAGGTCTTGCTGGAAGCAGGTCCCCTGCCGATCCGTGTAAACGTCATGCTGGCGGCCACCGACCCTGACTACGAGCAACGCCTTGCCGAGGGCCATTTCCGCAGCGATGACGACACCCTGAGCATTAATAGCGTCAAGATCGCTGCCGATGGTGCCCTCGGTAGTCGTGGCGCCGCGCTCATCGAAGAGTATTCAGACCTGCCCGGCGCTACCGGCCTGCTGTTACACAATCCCGAACGCCTCGAGTATTTCATGCGTGCAGCGATGAACGCGGGTTTTCAGGTTAACACTCACGCTATCGGCGATAAGGCCAATAAAATAGTGCTGGATAACTATCAACAACTAATCGCCGAAACCGGAACCCGAGATTTACGTCACCGCGTCGAACACGCCCAGGTATTACGCCATGAAGATATTCTCCGCTTCGCCGAATTGGGTGTAATCGCATCCATCCAGGCCACCCACGCCACCAGCGACAAGAACATGGCCCAAGATCGTCTGGGTGAGGTGCGGATCCAGGGCGCCTATGCCTGGCGTAAATTGAGAGCTGCGGGGGCCGTCATTGCTAACGGCTCCGACTTCCCGGTGGAATCCCCGAACCCGTTTTACGGACTGCATGCCAGCATCACCCGTCAGGATCACGGTAATGAGCCAGCAGCCGGCTGGTTTCCGGAAGAGCGCATGACAATTGAGGAGGCCTTCGCCAGCTTCACCATCGATGCCGCTTATGCCGGCCACCAGGAAAACCTGTTAGGCACGCTGGAGCCGGGCAAGAAGGCAGACTTTATCCTGTTAGACCGGGATATATTTACATCACCGGTCAGTGAAATTTGGCAGACCTCGGTTTTGCAGACCTGGGTCGATGGCAACCGAATCACACCGTTCTAGCCTCAGTATCCCACCACCGCGCCATCCCCACTTCGGGAATCTGACGAACCCAGAAACAGGCTGTTTACACGATCATGATACACACCCATGGCGGCGCCCTGTGCCCCTCTCTCCATGAATCGGTGGCCCTTCGCTTCATAAAGACGAATGGTATCCGGCGACAGGGAATTGGTTTCCATACTGGTAACATCTGGCAACCACTGGTGATGAATTCGCCCGGCCTCCACCGACTCTGCTATATTAAAACCATGGTCGATCACATTGAGTATTAACTGCAAGGTGGTGTTGATGATGGTCTTACCACCGGGACTCCCGACGGCGAAAACCGGTTTCCCATCTTCAGCGACAATAGTTGGTGTCATACTGGAAAGCATGCGTTTTTCTGGCGCCACCAGATTCGGCGCCGTACCGATCAGACCGCGTCTATTAGTGACACCTGGCACCGCATTGAAATCCCCCATCTCGTTGTTTAGCAGATAGCCACCACCTGCGACGACGATGCCGGAGCCGTAACCAAATTCCAGTGTATAGGTCATGCTGACCATGTTGCCGTCTTTATCTACGATTGAAAAATGCGTGGTTTCCTCACTCTCGTAAATATTCGCAAACTTCTCGGGGTCGCTCTCTGACTTTCGATCCATATCGATAGTCTCTCGTAACTCCGCCGCGTAATCTTTGTCCATCAGCTGAGCCAACGGCATGCCCTCATTAAAATCCGGATCACCCAGGAATTCTGCCCTGTCGGCATAGGCCCGACGCATGGACTCGGTTACCACATGCAGGTACTGCGCCGAGTTGTGACCCATGGCTTTGAGATCGAAGCCTTCAAGAATATTCAGCATTTCTACCAGCACCACGCCGCCAGAGCTGGGTGGAGGCATGCTGATAATCTCGTAGCCGCGATAACTGCCACGAATCGGCTCCCGCTCAATCGCCTCATATTTCGCCAGGTCCTGAGCCGTGATGATGCCGCCATTAGCCGCCATGAACTCGGCAAAGCGTTGCGCATTCTCGCCCTGGTAAAAACCATCCCTGCCTTGCTCTTGAATCAGTTCGAGAGTATGTGCCAGATCCGGCTGCACCCAGGTATCGCCCAGCTCGTAGCCAGAACCATCTTGCCGGGAAAACTTGGCCGCCGAAGCGGGGTAGCTGGCAAATCTTCTGCTGTTGCGGCTGAATCCGGACTGCAGCGCATAGGTGATTGGAATGCCTTCCCTTGCCAACTGCACCGCTGGAGCAAGCAGATCTGCCCAGGGCAGGGACCCCAGATCCTGGTGTGCCTTATAGAGTCCTGCCACCGTGCCCGGCACACCGACGGCGAGAATGCCTATGTGATTCGAATTGCTAACGACAGTGCCATCCAATCCCAGATACATACGCTCGGTAGCAGCCAGAGGTGCTTTCTCTCTGAAATCATAGGTAGTCGCATCGCCGTCTTCTCCGTGGTAAACCAGGAAACCACCGCCACCGATATTGCCGCCAGATGGCGATGTCACCGCCAGCACGAATGCCGTCGCAACAGCCGCGTCGATGGCATTGCCGCCCTGCTTCAGCGCCTCCACGCCAGCCACGGAAGCGAGCCGGGAAACACTGCTTACGATTCCATTTTTCACTCGCAGCGGAGTTCTACCACCTTCGGAGAAGGAAGTGGAGACTAGCGCCAGGGCAATAAAAAACACCAAACTCTTAAGTAATCGACAATCTAAGTGGCGAAACATCATGGTTGTACTCTCAAATAATTCAAAATTCTCATAAATCTACAGCTGCCGAGGTGGCCATGCTAATAGCAGGACCAATGTTATGTCAGCGCAGCCCTGATTAGCAATAATTCGAGAGACCAATTGCAGGCTCGGTGAAGGCGCGCCGCGCTCCCATACTCTTGTGCCGAATTGCGGGATGGATAATAAGTGGGATATTTGCCACTTTGCGCTGTAATTACGGGATTCTAAGTGCTAAGTTTTAGCATCCTGCGCTGAGCCGTGGATCATCTATGATTCTGCGGACAGTAAATTTCAATATTAACGACCAATCGAAGTAGAGACTGTGCTCATGTGTTCGAAACTCAAGTTTTTAATGCCACTTATGATCGCCTTGCTGTTATTTGCGTGTGGCGATAATAGTCAGCCCACACAATCCAATACCCCCACTCAAGAATCCCAGAATGAAATAGCCGAGACCGAAGCTCAGCTCATAACGAGAGCGCGAGGAATTCACGATCGCGTGATTACCTTGGACACTCACAACGATATCAACACCGACAATTTTACTGCCGATAAAAATTACACCGCAAATCTGGACACCCAGGTGAATCTGCCAAAAATGGTCGCCGGTGGGCTGGATGTTACCTGGCTCATTGTCTACACGGGTCAGGACACGCTGGACACGGCGGGCTATGCGGCCGCCTACGCCAATGCCATCGATAAATTCGATTCCATTCATCGCCTAGCTGAAGAAATTGCGCCGGAGCAGATAGAAATCGCCTACACTTCCAATAATGTTCGTCGCATCAACGCCGCCGGCAAAAAAGTTGCCATGATAGGCATTGAGAATGCCTATCCGGTTGGTCTGGACATGACCAACATCGAAGACTTTTACAATCGTGGTGGCCGCTATATGTCCCTGGCTCACAATGGCCATAGTCAGTTCGCGGATTCCAATACCGGAGAAAGGGACGATGTCTGGTTGCACAATGGCTTGAGTGACATGGGCCGGGAAGCGGTCGCCGAAATGAACAAGTGGGGCATCATGATCGACGTGTCACACCCCTCCAAGGCCGCCATCATGGAGATGTTGGATCTCACTCGGGCACCGCTGATCGCTTCTCATTCCTCTGCACGGGCAATGAGCGAACACAGCCGCAATCTCGATGATGAGCAGTTGCTGCGTATAAAGGAAAATGGCGGCGTCGTGCAGACGGTCGCCTTCGGCAGTTACCTCAATGCAGACAAGAATACGCTGCATCGAGACGCGCTGACCAAACTCAACGAAAGTATTGCCGCAGACCTGGGCATCGAACTCTTGAGCTTCGCTCAGAGAAACGCGTTGAGCGAGCCTGATCGAACAGCCTATGTCGCAAGCTTGGCAAAAATCGATGAACTTGCTGCGCCAAGAATGGATGCCGAAGTCAATTCGGTGGCTCCGCCCGTCGATGTGGGAGATCTGGTAGATCACATCGATTACCTGGTGGAGCTCATCGGCCTGGAGCATGTCGGTATCAGCTCTGACTTCGATGGGGGTGGCGGTGTCAGCGGCTGGAACAACGCCGCGGAGACATTCAATGTCACCCTGGAATTGGTACGTCGCGGTTATACGGAAACCCAGATCGGGATGATCTGGAGCGGCAACCTACTACGGGTTCTCGATGATGTACAACGCATCGCAGCAGAGATCCAAGCCGAATAACAGCTACACCCCGATATGGATAAGCGACTGAATGGAAAAACAGTACCCCTTGCCAAGCACCGTTAACCGTATCAACTATCGACAAATTGCTCCATATTTTTGTAGGGATACATCAGGGACAGACCCCAATCGATTTACAGATCGTTCCAATTCAGAATCGCATTGTAGACGAAGGCATGGTCATGATGATTGATGTGTCGATGCATCGGATTCCAGCTGAATAGCACGACGTGACCGGCGTCCAGTGCCTTGCTGACGATTGCCGGTTCTCCGTCTATCACATCTGCTCCCTGTACGATCCCACCGGAAATTACCAGGGGCGGTTTGGGATCGGATTCTTCCCCATCGTCGGTGGCAGCCTCGGTATCGCTATCATCTTCCGAGCCATCATCATATGCCTTGACGCCAAACTGGAGGGGTGAATATTCCCGATCATAGTCGGCGACTGAAAAAATTGGCGAGTTACCACGGAACAGGTGAGTAATCTCATCATAGCCATACACCAATGGTGAACTATGATCGGTAATCTTTGCCGTCATGATAGAGCCAGGAGTGTTCATGCTCCCGGAGCTGCGCTTGCGGATGCCCCGCAGAATACCGGAATCCGTCACCAACACGCCGGCCGAGCCCAGGGTAATGAGAGTGCCGCCTCCGCGAATAAAGTCATCGAAGGCCGCCATACCATCGAAACCCAGGCCGCCGGTAATGTCTTCCGAGCTGAGAATATGGCCATGGCTCGGGGTCTCGGCCGTATTGGTATAAGGCAGTGGTGACCACTTCGGGTCTATGCCTCCCATAATCGAGGCCAAACTGGTGCCAGCACCCATATGGGGAACCAAAATCACGTCGAACTCAGACCGGAGATCCCCAGCTTTTGCCCTGTCCTTTGAAAACAAGGTATAGGGGATTTGCGCCTGATCCAGGCTATATCTAACCCAGCCCGCGTTCTGGGTCGATGCCCAGGACTGATAAACGCCCAGTCGCGGCAGATCCAGCTCGTGACTGGCGACGATTGGCATGCGCTGAAGGCTCGCCACTTCCAGGCTGGAGGCTCCCAACACCTTGGCGAGCTCTTCTCTATCCATCGCATCCAGATCGAGAATCAGGGTGCCCGCAGGATAGCTGTCGCCTTCGGCTTCGAATTCTGCTTCCGCTACCAGCACCGACACATCGCCCAGGGCAAAACGAATTGGACCCAATTCCCTCTGGCCATGGTTGGGTATCACCCAGACATTGCCAGCTAGGGGTAATTCGGCTGCCGGCAAAAACTGCCCTGACTGATCGTATGCTTCAGACCCGTGTTCCAGCACGGCGGCAGCGTCGATGGCGATGACATCCACGCCGTAGATCAGACCGAAGGTCCAGGAGACATCGTCGTAGGGTGGCACTTCAACGTCAGCGGGAAACTCCTGATTTTCGAACAGGGTCCGCGCCAGGGGTCCATAGGGCTGATTCAGTTTAACCAGCAGATCGCCTGTTTTGACCTCCACCTCAGCGTACGCCCCGTCAATCGTGACACGCTGAATTTCGATGGCGTGCCGACCCAGAGTACTCACCATGTAATTGGCTGAGTCCGGGTCACTCTGCTGCTGAGGGATTAAATAGGCATAGGGCGCTTTCTCGGCGCCCTTCTCCAGGGCATCGACACCCTTCTGGTAATAGTTGGACAAAAACATTTTGCCATTTTTCGCCACCATCTCCAGGGAAGCGATGACCCCTGTCTGCATATAGTTGGTGTTATTACGCATCGACCAGGTCATTTTCTGCGGAGGTGGCGCAGCCCGATACCATTGCCTGCTGGTCACGTCCTCGCCGGCAAATCTTACATCACCGATATCACGCTCCATGGTGTCGGCGCTGCCATTGCCAAAGGTTTCGTAAAATCTACCCATACCGTTGTGATTATTCGTTGCCCACAGCATATAACCGGGATACCAGCCGGTGTAGTAACCCCAGGTCCAGACCCCTTCCAGGCCGAGGCCCGTGAGCCGCGAAATTTCATAGTTGGCGAGCAATTGCCACTCGCTTATGGTAATCGGGCTAACACCTTCGTTATAGGGGCCGGTGCCGCCGGCCACATAGAGCAGTGGCACCGACTCATGCAAATCGAGGCTTACAATGGGCTTCCAGTCGTATACACCATTAATATAGTTCCGGGTGATATCCTGGCTTATAGAAATACCATCGCGGTTATTGTCATGATAGGTGTAGTGCCCCCAGAACGGCACACTGCGCGGTGGCATGTCGAAGTAATCGGTGTGGCCCTTGATATTGCGCCGGTACCACTCAACCTGGCGCGCTCTGCCGTCAACATCGAATACCGGTGTAATCAAGGTAATCACCTTCTCCCGAATCTCGGCGAATGGCTCCCTGGTTTCCACTGCCAGTCGGTAGGCCAGCTCCATCACCATCTCTGGCGGACCCAGCTCCGGCGAATGCAAGCCCGCCGTCATCCAGTAAATTGGCAATGCCTGCTCGATAATTTCCTCGGCGGCGGCGCGAGTTGTTATTCGCGGGTCTGCGAGCTTGTGCAAATAAGCTTTGTAGGTTTCGATATCGACCAGATGCTCAGGCTCGGCAATCGCCACCAGTATCATATCCCGGGCTTCGAAGCTCTGGCCTAATTGGAAAATTTCCACGCGCTCAGAGGCCGCCGCCAGGGCTTCAAAATAACGATAAATATCGTCTACCGAGCTGAGTTCCCCTTCGGCACCGATGGTATAACCGAGCACTTCCCGCGGACTGGGTACAGTAGGATGGTCGGGCAGAACTTCAACCCAGCGGGTGAGAAAGTCAGCATCGGTGGTGGATGCAAGGATTGAATCGGTCGCGAGCCGATCGATATCGAGCGCTCCCACCGTGGATTGAGCCATCCCACTATGGCAGAAAAACAGACCAAACCAACACCAAAAAACAGCTAATCCGAATCGTGATTTCTTCATTATTTTGCCTTCATCGTTCACTATAAATTGACGCCGCCAGGCCGTTAGTTTGGACTCTGTCTCAAAGTTATCTCCGGTTTTATTGGTCAACCCCCCAGAAAACCCTAGATTATTGTCCAAGCTCTTGATTAATCGAATAGTTTTGTATGCTTTTCTGTTGTCGCCCCGAACAAGTCCGTTGCGGACTAAAACCTTAGTATAATTCGGGATGTTTTCGAAAAGGTCGGCAATTAGTTGATTTTTGCGAGCCATATCACACAATATAACGATACAGGTGGTGTTTTTGCGATTGCGATCACACACTTATTCCCCGAAGAGCGTAGCATAACAAACTGGTAACGAGAATTAGCAGGAACTCGGCTCTCATTAAGACCCAGGAGATTGGACCAAAGTAAAGTTCCGCTGTATGAATCTTCAATTTACATTCGAGCTTTTAGCCCGAATAAACTGCAAGGAATAGAAGAGTAATATCCGTGAATTGGACGAACCACCAGACCAGGAAGGCTGCTTTAGACCGTACACAACGTCTGCGGATTTTCTTGCTTTCGATTTTGTTCGCCGTTTCATCCCCCCTAAGCATGGCTCAACCCAATTCTGCGCCGGATTCCGAACAGGCGGGGCGCATAATTATTGTAACGGGCCAAGTAATTGCCCAGGACTCGACAGGCAGTGCTAGACAGCTTTCCCGCCGTTCACGTATCTTCGTAGGCGATACCATTTTAACCGGCCCGGCGGCATCAACCCAGATCCGCATGGTTGACGATGCACGCATCTCACTCAAAGCCAATACCCAATTCGCCATCGTTGCCTATCAATATGACGAGAATATCGTTACCGACGTAGCCGCTCTGTCGCTAATTCAGGGTGGATTCCGAACCATTACAGGCGCCATAGGGGCTCAGAACAAGGAGGCCTATAAGGCCACAATCAGCAATTTCGCCACCATAGGAATACGTGGTACGGATTATGAAGTCGTCATCACCCAGGGAGGTGAAATCTTTACCGGCGTATGGGACGGTGGAACTACTATTGCCAATGCTGCCGGATCGTTAGATCTCGGTGTTGGCGTCGACTTCGATTTCGCTACAGTCCCTGATCCGCAGACACCACCACAGGGACTGCTTTCGGCACCAGCCGAACTGGGTGCTATCCCACTTGCTGTGCTTGACCAGAATGCCGAAGAGGAGGACTCCGACTCGGAAGATGACAGCGGCGACGATGATGGGGATGATGGCGACGATGGAGATAGCGACGATGATGGGGATGATGGCGACGATGATGGAGATGGTGACGATGATGGGGATGGTGGCGACGATGGAGATGGTGGCGACGATGGAGATGGTGACGATGATGGGGATAGTGGCGACGATGGAGATGGTGACGATGATGGGGATGGTGGAGACGATGGAGATAATGGAGACGATGGAGATAGTGGAGACGATGGAGATAGTGGAG
>PCCP01000067.1 GCA_002731775.1 Gammaproteobacteria bacterium | reverse complement strand
AAATGGGGGGTGGGTATGATCTGTGTCTGGTACAATTACGCGTGCACCTGAGGCAATAACTAAAAGAAAGCCAAAAAGCCAATCTAAGTTGACCTTTTAGTAGGTAGGTTAGTAGGTATATTTGATTATGTATCTTAAACCATTGATTTAATTAGATGTTCAAGTCCTCTCCTGGGCACCACATACTCTTTTGTTAAGCTGCCTGTGAACTCCGAAGAGATAAAGGCTAATGGGGAACCCGTCACCGGCGTGACTCAATAGACCTGACCAGCCTGGTAAGTGTTTCATTTACTGGTGCGGTCATACCGATCTTCGCGGCCTCCCGGGGTACGGCGCCGTTAATGAATTCGATCTCGCTTTCCTGACCTGCTTCTATATCCAATACTACGGAGGGCTTTGCCCCCGGCATCCGTGCGGCAAAGTCACGAACCTCTTGAGCCGGATCATCGAATGACGGTTCTATGCCGCATGCCCGAGCCACCTGCCAGGCTTCCTGCGCAGCAGCGCGGCTTATGGGTCCAACAAATTGATCGTTGAGAACTTCTCCTACTGTCATCCCGGCTATTGCACAGGGCGCACTGTAGGCAACGTTACAGATCAGTTTTTCCCACTGAATCCTGGCAATGTCCCGCTCGGCACTGGCATTGAATCCAGCCTGTCGCCATAGCCCGCTTATTTTTTCAGCTTTTCCGCTTTCTGCCTGCTTAACGCCACCCACCGTTAAACTGCCGATTTTTATGGCTTTCATGTCGTTGTGATGTGCCACTCCCGGCGCCGGCAGCGACGCACCGAATCCCTGGGCTACGCCAATCAATAAACCTCGCTTGCCTAATGCAGCAGCGAGCTGTTCTGCACTACCGAGACCGTTCTGAATTGCCAGCACGATAGAATCTGCTTCAAGCAAAGCCAGAATATTTGTTATCGCCGACGGTACATGTGTAGCCTTCACCGCCACAATTATCAGGTCAGCAGTTTTTTGTGGCGCTTCTGAAAATGCCTCGATTCTGACCGTCCGATCTCCACTGACACCCGATAACCGTAAACCCTTTTCATTGATAGCCTGTACGTGAGCTTCATTGGCATCGACGGCAAAAACTTCATTACCCGCAGATGCAAACAAAGCCGCATAAATTGACCCCATGGCGCCACAACCAACAACAGCGATTTTCAATTCCTGTCACCCATTAATTTTTCCCGTCTACTGTTTCGCTTAACAATTGCAGATGGGGATAGAGATTCTCCTTCTGCTCCAGTCCAAATCCCGGCGCATCCGATGGCAAAATTCTGCCTTCCTGGACTTCAATTTGTGAAGAATAGCCGCCGAACGGCTGGAAGACCCCCGGATAGGCTTCGCAACCACCCAGACCCAGTCCAATCACTACGTGGAGATTTATCAGATGCCCACCGTGTGGGTAACACTGCTCCCGCTTGAAACCACTGGCCTCCATTATGCCTAGCATGCCTACATATTCGGTCAAACCATAGGACAGGCCTGGATCCATCTGAAAGATATCTTTACCGGCCCGCATGCCACCGAACTGAATTAGGTTTTTAGTGTCAATTACGCTGAACAGATTTTCTCCGGTGGCAACTGCGCTGTGATAGATTTCCGTGATGTGCTTGTTTAGCTCAAAATCCAGCGGGTCCCCCGGCTCCTCGTACCAGCGCAGCTCAAGAGCTTCAATTTCCTTGGCCATCTGCTCTGCCTGCCGCATGTTGAAGCGGCCATTGGCATCTATCGCCAGCCGTTTGCCTGCCCCGGCGACCGCGATGGCGGATTCGATTCGCCGCATATCATCAGACAACGGTGCACCACCCACCTTGACCTTGAAGGCTTCGTAGCCCATGTCCTGGTAAGTCTTCAATTCATCCTGCAGTCGTGACAGGGAATCGTCAGGATAATAGTAGCCCCCGGCCGCGTATACATCGGCAGAATTACTGTTGGAAGAAAGATTGAAATACTTTCTGATAGTCTGATAAGCAGGCTCGTCGGCAAGTTTCGCCTTCAGGTCCCAGGCCGCCAGTTCCAAAGCAGCTACGGCACCGGCACGATCACCATGGCCGCCAGGCTTTTCATTGCGCATGGAGATTTTGGCAAACGCGCCCGGATCAAAGCTCAGCCCATCAGCAGTTAATAATTCTTCATCCCGCGCAACGCGTAACCGTGGAATCAATCGTTCCCGCAGAATACCACTCTGCCCAAAACGCCCGATTGAATTAAAACCAAATCCAACTACGGGCTTGCCATCACGTTGTTGGTCGCTGAGCAGCGCCACCAGGGAAACCGTGTGATCCCTGAAATTAACCAGCGCGTTAGCCACATTGCCTTCCAGGCCAACAGTGCATTCTCGAATGTCGATAATTCTCATAACGAGCTCGTGATCAGCCTTCCGGGAATGACCGCCGTAGGGTATAGGTGGAAGCGCTCGGTTCATAAGCCAACAGCACCGGCAAATCAGGATGGGACCTGGCTATCTTGGCGGCAGCCTGAAAATCTGCAGCACTGTTCCATTCCGCATAATGAAGCAGGCTGTTGCCATCCAGGCTGGCGTGCAGCCGGCTGCTGACAAATCCGGCTTGTTGACTGAGAAAATCGGCGACATTGTCGCCAACTTGCTGTAGCGCCAGATTCTGGGTTTCAGAAGTGGTAGTAAAATTTACAATGAGTATATGGTGTTGAGAAGGGTGCATGACTTTCGCCTTATCGATTGTCGAGCAAGTGCAAGGTGTGGGTTAGCTCAATTCCCCGTGGGCCAAAATTTGCCACGCTTGGATTGCCGGTAATGCTCGCTGAATTCCACATTGTAGTGGGAAGCGATGAGTGCCGTTTTCGGCATCCTGCCTGAAGGTGAGTAGTACAACCCCTGGCAGGGCATGTAGCCCACGCCGGTGCGTGTGCTCGTCGCGGTTGTTGTGGAGACGAATTTCCGCTGCCAATCACTGCATTTGGATTCATAGGGAAAGATCCATTTTTTGCTTCGCCCCTTTGCAATTACAGCTTGAGAAATAGAATCGGTCTGCGCCCGGCATTGCCGGAATGACTCTCCAGTCACGGCAAATGGATCCCCCCCCTACTTTAATATGACTCAGGGGAGGATCCAGATTGGAGAAGACCAGACCCGTTCCTGCAGGGTGGCAGGTATGTCGGCGCTTGGCTCCACTCCGGCTCTGACAGCATCCCAGCTAGACCAGCGACAACTAGGATTCTCAATGGCCCTGACATAGTAAAATGCATTTTGACTTGCATCGTAGTTGGGATCACGCCACATGGCCTTAAGCTCCCCTGCTCCCAGGCCGGGGCTGATGCTGCAATCATCCAGATCGACAGAGGCACCATTATCCGGACATCGATTGGTACTGGAATTGACTACACCACCATCGGCACATGCCACGTCGTGGACTTGTTCGTAGGATCGACCATCTGCAACCCAGCCTTTGATAATCTGTAATCGCTGAAGTGGAGCGCTGTTTGGATCTTTGGCTGCCCAGGCGATGAACGATGGTTCCCGCCCGGCTTCGGCAATCAGATCTCCGCCCATTGCCACGCCTTCGCTATAGGCCTTTTCCACCATTTCACTATCGTTGATTGCGGGGAGGTCGTAGCCAGCAAAGAACCGAACTTTCATACGGGGACCAGAAGTACCGAATGATTCTTTTCTACGGAAAGCATCGTATATTGACGCTCGTGTGTTCTCCTCGGCCCAAACCCCCGCCAGACCCGATGCGCTGAAACGGCTGTAGCGATCAAAATAGATACTCCCGTCGACAGCAAGCGTATCCAGAGGAACCGACCCCCTTCTCTGGCTATCACTATCAAGCAAACCAGAGGCACCATAGTAATCGTCTTCACTACCCACATGGGTGGCATTGTGATTATCGGTTGAACCAATTATGCCAAACTTGAACGGGTTGAATCCTTCCGCGTCCTCCAATCTGATGCCATTGAGTAGAGCATCCCTGAGGTAACTTCCCTCTGGCTGCAGGGGAATACCAGTCCCAAGGCGATTGGTGAGAACCTCGAACTCGGCCCATTCATCATTTGGTGACAGGCCCGGATGGGTTTCCGAACTACCTTTTACCTGCGTGATTTCCGCTAGTGGTTCGTTGCGTACCCGCTGGTCTGCGTAGGCTGCGCCCAGAGGATTACCATTTACATCAACCAGGTCAAACATCAGGCCATCTGAATAATTGGAATTGTGCGGGATCGCCAGGCTTTCTATGCCCCTGCCACGATTGGTATCCATCCAGGCCCACAAGTCCTGTGGATCATCGGAATCCAAGCGGGAGAACGGTAAATCCGGAACAATCGAATCTCTAAAGATGACATTGCGATGCAGCATCTCTGCGTTGGGACCCGCAGCTGTATACTCGTAAGCCACGAAAGTTGTAAAGCTACCTGGGTTATTGTGACGATTGGCGCTGGTGACGATATCATTCCAGGCGGTTTTTACCACGGCATTATCCATGAGTTCATTCCCTCTCAGGGAATTGGCAAAATCCCGGAAATTACCGAATACAGATCGACGGAAGTTCACATCATCACCAAGGTCGTCCAAGCCCTGAGCTACCTCGTGCTGTGCCAGGACTGAGTTTCCCAACGCCATCTCCCGAATGATTCCTAGGTAGTAGGCATGATCGGTAACTGCATAGAAATCCATTGGCACATCCAACTGCATATCGAATCCAGCGGGGTGAGTAATTGCCCCTCCCTTGGCGAATTCATAGGCCTGGTCGGGTGAAGCGATACCACCAAAGATAAAGGCATCATAGGAATACATGGTGTGAACGTGGAGGTCGCCGAAGTAGGCGTTGCGATTACCATTGTATTCACGAATGGTAGAAGTAGCGGCAACCTGGTTCGTGGCTTCGTCTGACTGAGATAGGCCTGCGCGGACATCGGAGGGCTCTGAGCAAGATAAAAGCAGAAGGGATGTGAAAATCGTCGGGCCAGTGATCCGCATAACTTGTGTTCTCCTACGTTGGCTAATACTACGGAGAAAATTAAAGACAGATTAGAGTATAGGAATAGAGAGTGTCCTAGGCACCAACTCTCTTATAAGCTCCCAAAAGACGCCGCGTTAACAAAACAAAGTCCATGGCGGTTACACAGAAATATCCACACCCTCTTATGGTGCTGCCGGGGAAAATATCGCAGCTATAAATTCTTCATTCGTTTTTAGAATCGATACTTGCTCGGCACGTGGCTTCGCCATAAATGCATCGAATTCCGTATAAAAGTCATCTATGGAGATATTGAAAGTTTTCTGAAAAGCAAATTTCCAACCCTCCCTCGGATGAAGATTTTCTTGCTCTCCCCAATTCTTGAAATAATCAACCATGATTCCTTGTAAATTATTCGAATCTTTATTCCATAAATAAACCATTGCCCAAAGCCCCATATCGAACTTACCTCTTGGTGTTCGTGCAACTCCAGATGGATTATTTTCAGATTCAACAAGTTCTTCCCTGACTTGATACTCGTAATCTCTCAAGCTAACTATATCACCTACTTGCGCGCCTGCGTCTATTCGATCTCGAGCATTATCAAGTTGAAGTAAAAATAATTCTCTTGCATTAAATGTAGAATCATATTGCAGCATCAATAAATACGCTGCAAATGCAGCAGCGCCTTCTTCTATCCAATGCGGATAGTAGAGAACCTTATCGTGTTCGAAATTTTCATTGAGATAGCTGCCTAAATCATCTTGCAATGATATAGGTATACCGAATTGCTTCTTTTCTTCAAAATACCATATTAACGTTTGTTGATGAGCATGAAAAAATTCATGTACTCCAACTTTGGCAATGTCATCGCTTAAGTATTTTTTTGCCGCTTCTTCGCTGGAATGTCCTGCGTTTGACCATTGGCTAAATTCAAAATAGCTATTTATGGATAACTCAGATCCACCTCCATTATGGAGTCCACTTTCTCCAGCTCCGCCACCGGCTCTCGGATGTTGCAGAATCACAGGCTCCGCATTAGCTACGCAAAGGACTTTCGACACATTGCGAACTGCCAATGTGTCACAAACATCTGATATGTATTCCGCTTTTTGGGTTAATTCAAGATTAACAATAAAACCATTAAAAGGAGCGAGGAGCCCTAATTTTCCTTTTGCAAAACTTAGTGTCTTTCTAATCTTATCTTTGAGATCGGCCGGCACTGACCCATAGAAATTGGCACAGAGAATAGGATCATTTTGCCATGTAAAATTATAGTACCGATGAACGCCGTCGGAGCTCTCATGAATTGGAAAAGCAGTATAAAAAGGCTTCGCACAGCCCTCCAGCGCAGTGAGCGGAGGATTAATAGTCACACTCAGCGGAGTACCACTGTAATAAATCTCGCTTTCCGCGGCCATGCTATCGTAGGCGAGATAGATTCTCAAAGTAGTATCTGAAACTCCGGCAGGGCCAAGCGCTACATCATCGACGATATTAATCGTATGGTTAGTCTGTAAAGTCACTGCTGGAAATGCTGCCTTCAGATTCGCTAATTTAACATCCCAGACCTCGTAGCCACCTGATTCAACGCGTATAAGATACTGATTATTCAGGGTAATAATTATATAAAGGTTGCCCATAGTATTTACCTGGCTACTTTCAACCTGGACCTTTACGTTGATGTCGATTTGCTGATCGTAGTCGAAACTGCTCGCAAATGAAGCCCCATTATCACTCGATGCTCCGCCAAAAAATCTGGCCGTGGTGGAAGCCCCGTTTATAGTTGAAGGCGAGCCTAGTTCTGGCAGCTGCGCCATTGCACTAGAGCTTAAAAAAACCGTTAGAGTTAATTTGAATAAACTATTTAATGAATTTTTCATTGGCTCATGAATCCTAATTTTCAAACATATCTCCCTTGTAGCGGAAAATGGAATTTTTCCTCTATCAGTTGGTTTAAAAAGAGATAGTCAACTAAAATTGTTCTTCTTATTGAAAATATGGCGGAAGACACATGATCTTATTTCCGCCTTCTCAGCGACGGTTTCTCCAGACTATTGCTGTGACAGAACCGCCTAGTAGTAAGGTAATGAGTGTAGCAATAAGCTAATCAGCAATACCACAAGAATCATAGCCGAATCGGAAGCTAACGCTTTGAATACATCTCACTCCACCCTCTCCTGGGCCCCACTCCGATCTGCTGCCAATTACGCAATATAAGACCATGTCCGCCAACTTCGAGCCGCAGAGTACGAAGCCGTGGACTTCGACGGGGGTTGCTTCTATTCTTAGGGTTCTCACAGTTCCAGAACTCTAAAGCTGAAACCAAAGGGAGCAACCCTATGAAGCTACATGCCATTTGGATGATGATCATGCTGGTGCCGCTGGTCTCGATTGCCGCCGAGACGGAGACGGCCCGATCACTATCCGTTGCCGCGACGGTGGCATTTACAGAGGGACCTACGGTAGCTGAAGATGGGACAGTATTTTTCACTGACCTCTACAATAATCGGATAATGCAACTATCCACTGACGGGGTACTCTCGACCTTCCGCCAGCCCAGCCACCGCGCCAACGGGCTGCTCTTCGACAGTGACTGGCAACTGCTGGCCTGCGAAGGCGGAGACGGCGGGTCAGTGTTGCCGCGAGTCACGCGGACTGACATGGATACCGGTGTGATCGAGGTGCTCGCCGATGGCTACAATGGCAAGCAGCTACATCAGCCGAACGACCTGACATTCGACGGCCGCGGCCGTATTTATTTCACCGACCGACCGGGGCCCAATCTGAGACCCGATCAGACCGGTGTACACGGCGTCTACCGGATCGATCCAGACGGTAGTATCGAGCGTATTCTCACCGAACCGGAGGTTATTCGCCCCAACGGCATCATAATTTCGCCAGATGACAGGACCCTGTATGTCATTGAGACCGAGCAGGGTGCGCAGGGGCCGCGACTGATCCGCGCCTATGACCTGAGCAGCGCCGGCACCGTCAGTAATATGCGGGTGTTTCACGATTTCTTTCCGGGACGCAGCGGCGACGGCATGACGATCGATAGCGAGGGCAATTTATACGTCGCCGCGGGGCTGAACCAGCTGCGTGGGACTAGCGAAACGTTGGCTACTGTAGCCGGTATCCATGTGTTCTCGCCGTCAGGTGAACTGCTCGAGCACATTCCAATTCCCGAGGACACCATCACCAATGCAGCCTTTGGTGGGCCCGATTTGCGCACCTTGTATGTCACCGCGGGCAAGACTTTGTTCAGCTTCAGAACTGACATCACCGGAACCCGGCGCTGAAACACAGCAGGCGCAGCAGCAACAATGAGTGCAAGAAAGTCACCGTAGAATTTATGCGCTAAAGTACTTCGATACCCGTGAATAAACCCGGGTTTGCCTGGCCAACTGACGCTCACATAAAAACAAAAGAACAATGCGTATTACATTTACAGCTACAGCTGTTTGCTTCGTAGCGACACTGGCACTGACCCCCGGGCAACCTCTTGGGCGCCCAACTGCCACCGGTCGAAAGTTTTCGTATTAACAAAGGGACTAGCCCAGGGGGACGGATTTATTTTTCTGCTTTTGTCAGCAAATGCAGCTGGATCAAAGTCTGATATTACTAAAAATTGATCTACCGCTTCACAGCTATTGACTGTACCTCGAAGCGCGCATCAAACAGCAGGGTGCCCGCACCAAGAAATGCCCTGGCAGGAAATTCCCGAGTAAAGTAAGTGCGATACACCGCATTAAAAGCGTCGTAGTGGGCGACATCGGAGCAGAATATCTGCACGTATACCAGGTCATCCATGGTCATGCCGGCCTGCTCCAGTGTGGCCTTGATCGAGTCCAGCACCAATCGGGCTTCTTCCGCCGGATCATCGGGAACCTGGCCATTGACCAGACCGAGCATGCCGGACAGATATAGAGTCTCTCCTATCTGCACCGCGCCACTAAATGGCGGCACACCTGATTCTGTTGCGCTGCGGGCATTGATATAGTTTCTCTCTTGCCCAAGTGCCAGGTTTGACCCAAGCAGAGCCAGTAATATGAATGTTGAGGCCAGCATCTTGTTCTTGTTCATTGCAATTACTTTCCTTTCTTGATTGTTGTTCGAGTTAAGCACCTTATCAGGTTCATTTTCACTAAGCCCTATTTACCCCTGATTTACATGCCGCTTGGTTCCGGAATCCCGGTGATTACACGTGGTACTGCGAGTCAATTGCGGGGGCTATCAGGGTACTCTGACAGCCCGGATTTCAATTTCTACCAGCCAGCCCGGTACCACCAGGCCCGCAATCTCGACGAAGGAACGCACCGGTTTCAGCGGATTACCTTCACTGCCGAAAAACTCCCGGTAGGCGCGATTAAATCCATCAAAATCCAGCAGCCCGTACTCGCCAGCCACTGCGAAGGCTCTTACCTGGACAATATCGGACATGGACCAACCTTCAGCCTCCAGGGTGGTTCTGAAATTCGTGAAAGTGCTTCGGGTCTGCTCTTCCATGGTTCCCATCGTGCCATCTTCCTTGCGCGATGCGCCGGAGCCACTTAAGTAAAGCGTCTCTGCCCCGGCCGGAATTTTAATGGTGGCGTAGAAATGCCTGCCTTCACCTTTACGCTCGATACCGCCGGTGCTGGTTGCAATCGGCTCCGGTGCCGACGCTGTTTCTACTGCCGCTGCGACCGGCGCATCGTTTCCTGTTGCCAGTTCGTCGGTATTACCACCACCTGCCATCCTGACAACGACAATCACTACCGCCAGTCCCAAGCCGGTGATGAGGGCCATATTAAAATTGCTCATCCGGGGAGGAACTAACTCCGACTCAAGCCCTTCCTCTGCCACCACTTCTTCAACGATGTCGCTAACTTCTGCTTCGCTATCTTGCTCTACATTTTTCGGCATTTTTATTCCTCGGTTTAGTCGTAAGGCTCTGGCCAGTTAGCAAGTCCAGGGACTCGTCAGCGCCAGTAAAAGGGATCGATTTTTCCTGCGTTGAAGTCTATCTCTGTGGGTGGGTGTGTTTGTTTTTTATTCCAGCGTACCGATATAAGCGAGCACATCGTTCATGTCCTGGTCAGTCTGAAGCGCCTGCATACCCGCTCGCATCTGTCTTGGTTAGTTGGTACAAAAAACTAAGCAGCGCAGCAAAGAAGATTAGATTTAAGATCGCAAGGGCTGACATATTAGGGCTCCTCAGTGCAGGCCGGTGCCTAGGTAGGCTGCAGTTTTGCTTAAATTACTCGGTTTACAGACCGAATTGTTGTTTTATTGAGTAACAGTAGCTCACCGGAGTATATAGCTCACTCACAGTTAGACCAAGTTT
>PCCP01000066.1 GCA_002731775.1 Gammaproteobacteria bacterium | reverse complement strand
TCGGTCAACAACGGATGCTCCAGGGATACGGTGATGCCCTCGGTCACCGTGGCGATCGCCTCCAGCCGTTTCGCGGCGGTGATGAGATTGGCCGCGCCCAGCTGGTCATCGGCTCCCCAGCGACCCCAGTTCGACAGCTCCTCCATCATCCGCTCGATGTCGGCCTGGGTGAGGTCGCGTGATTCCGGGGCGACGATGGGCGGCGTGTAGCTTGTGGCTGCCGGCGCGGCAGCCGCGCTGTCGTCGGTAACAGGTGCGCAAGCGACACCCACGACAGTCAGGCTGAATAGCCAGGTAATAGTCAAAATTGGAATTCTCATTGAATGCTTCCTCAAATTTGGTGGGCAACGAGGGCAAGAGGGGACACTAATAGCTTAATAACTTAATCAAGTTGCTCTGTGTCGAACCAGGCTTAACAGAAGTTAAGTTATTAACCTACATAGTGTCCCCTCTAGACTGGTTCGTCAGTTGATCACCACTGTCGCTTGCATCTCGGGGTGCAGGGCACAGAAGATCTGGTATTTGCCCGGCTAGTCGAACGAGATGTCGAAAGTACCACCCGTGTCCAGCACACCGCTATCGAACTCCTGGGGACGGGGATCGATCGACGATCCTGCAGTTACAGTATGTGGCACGCCATCGGCGTTGCCAAAGCGGATAGTCTCGCCCACGCTGGCCTCGATATTGCCGAAGCTGAAGTTGATGATGGGTGCAGCCACCGAATCATCGTAGCGGATAGTACGGATCTCCAGCAACGCGTCCGGTGAAGAAGCGACGGGCCAGACGCTGGGGTTGAACATGGCGAACACGCCACCCTGGGGGTCAAAATCTGGCACAACGTAGGTGTGCATCATCCAGGTGGGGATCACCGGCATGAAGAAACCACCTCCCTCCCTGCACTGCTCCGGCGTTGCGGTGGTGGCAGTTACTTCGACCTCAGCATTGACATCGTTCGCGTTCTCCACGGTGCCGCCGGCGCAGGTGTTGTGGTGAATGTGCCAGTTGTCGAGCTCGCCGGCGAAGGCGTCGGGGTGGTCCTCACTGAGCGAAATATTGAACACCGCACCGACCGGCTGGAAGCCCTCTTCGCCCGCGAACTTGTCGCCGTCACAGCGGCCGATGTCTAGCCTTGGGATGCGCTCGCCCCCGTCTTTCGCGAACAGGATCATCTGGGGGCGGTCGGGGTTGAATTCCAGGCCGGCGCCGGGATCCGTCACATGAATGCCCATGTTGGCGGTCTGGGCCGAGGCGATACTCAGGCCCGCAGCGCAGGCATCGTCGAGAGTCTTGTACTTCAAGACAGCGGCCTCGACTCTTGCGAGCTGATCGAGTAGTTCGCCGAGCGTGTTGCGGTCCATTTCAAGGTAGTCGGGAATCTCCTCGCCGGCATCGTAAATCGCCTGGAGCTCAACATAGGAGCACTCCTGCGCGAGTTGCTGGCAGCGGACCTGATGGCCCACCGGCCCCTCGATGAGGGTCGCCACGATAGCGTCGCCCTGGCGCTGGTATACGTAGCGGCTAAACCCGTACGCACCCACTGGCCCGTCAGGCGAGACATCGGGCAGGGATCGATCGTTGGGTGGACTCGGCAGGTCAGCAAGCTGTGCCGCGTAGTCAGGCAAGACAACTTCTTGAGCTTCGTTGGTAGTCGCGTAGGCGGCCGCAATCAGAGCCACCACTGATACGCTTCCTAGCAGTCGTTGCATATTCTCTCCTAAATCATTCTGGAATCTACGGTCATTCGTGGAAATTGATCGTATCAGCAAGCCGAGAGTCTGTCGAGTCCAATCCAGAAATGAAGAGTCAGTTCTTTCCTCATTGCGTCTTTGAGGGCGGCAATTCCAGTTGTATGCTAAATTGCAAGACCTGACCCCCTGGGGCTGATGACTACCATATTGAATGTTGAAGCAAAGGGGGAAAGCGGTCAATGTCAGATTCCGAGGTAGATTGCCCAAAATGTGATGGCCACTTAGAAACCAAGACTCAGGGAGAGATCATTGTTCAGCGCTGTAATAGCTGCTATGGCTTGCTGATCGAACCAGAGATGATGGAAAAGATGAATGCTGAATTGATGGTCGAGAAATTCCTCGATGTCGGTCCAGCATCTATTGGCAGAAAATATGACAAGATCGACGATATCGAATGTCCGCTGTGCAAGATCGAAATGACCAGGCGGACAGATCCCGAACAAACTCACATCTGGATAGAAACCTGCCCTCTATGTGATCGGGTTTTTCTCGATGCAGGGGAGTACACTGATCTGAAACATCATACTTTCACAGACCTGTTTAAACGCTTTCTAAAAGGCAAGCGCTTCAAGGATTAGGGTTATAGGTTAACGGGGTCTATATGAAACAACTATTTCAAAACCTGCGCCAGCGCAGGCTCTTGCAGTGGTTAACAGTATTTCTGATTGTGTCCTCAACCTCGTTTTTATCGGCGACAACGGCGAGCGCCCAGGCTGAGCCGATTACGCTTCTGGCGGGCCGACTGCTCGACGGAGTGGGCGGTGTAATGGAGAACGTGACCATAACCATCGAGGGATCGCGTATCATCCGGCTCGACGATTCATCGGGTCCGGTTGACTACGATCTGACGGATCTCACCGTGATGCCCGGGTGGATCGATACCCACGTGCACCTGACCGCTCACTTCAATGCTCAGGGTCGCTACAATCGAGACCCGGATGAGACTCCGGCCCAGACTGTGCTGTACGCTGCCGAGAATGCACACCGGATGCTAATGGCTGGCTTCACCACCGTGCAGAGTCTTGGCAGTGTCGCAGATAAGGATCTGCGCGACGCCATTGAACGCGGTGAACTGCCAGGACCGCGCGTGTTGACATCATTAAGGGCCATCTCTGTAAGTTCGGGGACGCCGGATGAGCTGAGGAGTATTGTCAGGGAGCTGCATGCAGATGGAGCGGATGTGGTGAAGATGTTCGCCTCCGCGAGTATCCGGGAAGGTGGTGTTAAGCTGATGTCGGACCAACAGATCCGCGCGGTCTGTCATGAGGCCAATGAGCTCGGGCTGCGCACCGTCGTTCACGCCTACGGTACCGAGAGTCTAACGGCGGTCATCGAGGCGGGGTGTGAAGGAATCGAACACGGCAACCGCTACAGCGATGAAGTGATAGCGTTGATGGCGGAGCATGGCACCTACCTGGATCCACACCTCGGCTTACTCTACGCCAACTACTTCGACAACAGGGAGAAATACATCGGTCTTGGGAATTACACCGAGGAAGGTTTTGCACTGATGGAAGAGGCGCGGGTAATCGGATACGAAACTTTCCGACGTACCCTCGCCAATGGCAATGTGAAGATCGTGTACGGAACCGATGCCGTTGCGGGGGCCCATGGAATGAACGCCGAAGAGTTTATCTATCGGGTTCGGGACGGCGGCCAGGATCCGATGGCTGCGATCGTTTCTGCGACTTCCCTCGCTGCCGACTCACTCGGGCTTGCTGACCAGATCGGCTCGGTTCGCCCGGGTTATCTGGCCGATCTTGTCGCGGTAACCGGTAACCCGCTCGAAGACATAAGCTCAGTTCGCAATGTGAAATTTGTAATGAAGGACGGCGTCGTTTACAAAAACCTTCCCAGATAGTCGAAAGGTTTGATGCCAGTATTCTTTACCGAGGAATCAGAGTGTAAAAATAGGAGCAGGATATGCGTAAGAATAATCGTTTTTCCCTCTCTCGAAGAAAGTTTGTCAGCCAAACACTATTGGCAATGGCAGGGATCTCGCTATTTCCGGCCCTGTTCTCTTCCAGGATTCTTGCCCAGGCGATGCCATCGCCGACACCCATGAAGATTGGCATCATCGGCTCCGGTCGCATCGGCGGCTCTGTGGGTCTGCGCTGGGCAGAGGCGGGCCACGAGATCATGTTTTCATCGCGCAATCCCGATCAACTCGGCGAACTGGTCGCCCAGGCTGGTCCCAAGGCCAGCGCAGGGTTTCCGCGGCAAGCAGCGGAGTTTGGGGACATCGTCTTTATCGCCGTGCCCTATGCCGCAATGCCCCAGGTGGGAGAGGATCTTGCGCCGCTGATGCAGGGCAAGATCGTCATCGACTGTGGCAATCCCTATGTGAGAAGGGATGGCGAAATGGCTGCGGTGGCACTGGAGAAGGGTACCGGTGTCGCCTCGGCAGAATTCTTTCCCGGCGTGAGGCTGGTACGGGCGTTCAATGCCCTGAGCTGGACCGAAGTCAACAATCAGGCCCATCGAGACGGTGAACTCATTGCCATCCCCATCGCCGGTGATGACGCAGAGGGTGTTGCCGTTGCCAGTCAGCTAGTTATCGATGCCGGGTTCGATCCGGTGGTAGTTGGCTCTCTGGATCGAGCGCGAGAATTCGATCAGGGAACAGAAGTTTACGTAAAAGGCATGACTGCACGGGAAATGCGGGCCGCCCTGGGCCTGTGAGCACTTGGGAAAATTCTAGTAGAAGTCGGAGCCACTTGCTTTTCACAGCACTGAGACGTCCTTTATTTCTAGGTCACTTTTTATTTGATTGTCATGGGTCGTCTGGCGCCGACTCATCATACTGGAGAACGCCATCGGGCATTATCTCCCATGTCGCTTTCGAGCCAACATAGATATGCCGTGCGATTTCAACTCCCGGATCACCATGCGCCGGGATCAAGTTCTTGTCGGGATAACTCACCGCCAGGTAGGTGCAGATAGCGGGAGTTTCGGTGACTACCGCGCCCCGGTGTTTTATCGCCGGTACTTTCCCCATTGGATTCACCGCCAGATACTCGGCGCCCTTCATTTGCTCACCGTAATCGATCCACTCCGTGTCATAGGGCTCAGCCAGTTCTTCCAACAGCCAATGCACGATGCGGCCGCGAGATTGTGGGTTGGTATAGAAAGTAATGTCGCTCATAAGCCAACCTGTCAATTTAAGTGATGAATGAAGCGCTGCATTGGCTGCCTAGCGCGTGAGCCTGAATGTTGAAAAGGGCTCCAGCGTGTCAATACTGTCCAGGCCTTGGGTCGGCAACCAGGCAAATTGCTTCACCTGAATGCTGTCACTATCGATGTCGAGAATGGAAAACCCGTTATTCTCTATCGGATGTTCACGCTCTTGAAGTTCCATACTAATTGGGATCGTGGCGCCACTGCCACGGACAGCGCTGGGCCACCCGGTGCCGGTACCAATCGGTCCAGCCAGAATAGTGTGAATCGGCTTATCGAAATTGAGCTCACCACTACGGGTAATCATCGCCGAACCGACAGCATGCAAATCGCCTGAAATGATCAAGGGAATACGCTCATCCTGGCTCGATAACATGGATAGTATGCGCTGATGCTGTGAGAACCAGCCGGACTGCCAGTAAGGTTTGGGGTTCTCTAGCCCCAGCTGGCCATTGGGCTGTAGATAGTCTGGATACCACTCGCCCCATTTTCCGGCCGACCAGCCAAAGGGTGTTGAAGGAATGTGAATCAGATGACGGGTGCTGGCTTCCGCAGCCGTACGTTTCGCCATCCAGCGCTCTGCAGTTTCCTCCACAAACACTGCGGTCGGTCCTGCCAGGGTAATGAATCGCCGACAGTCGTACATCAGCAATTCCAGTAATGACCCCCAACGGTATGAACCGTAGGTCTCACTAGCACCAATAGCGTCAGAACCCGAGAGATGGACCGGGCGATTTTCGTCCGGCAAGTACTCTGGAAAATACAAGGACTGTGACGCCCTGGCCAGGCGCGCCGTGAAATTGCGTGGAGGAAAGGTAACGATATCATCGGTACCCTCATCGTTTTCGAAATAATCGTGATCGTCCTGGGTCAGAATCAATGGCACGGAGCGGAAATTAGTACTGTACAGAGAAGCGATTTGCTCATCCTGGCAGTTGGTCAGCGTGGCTTCATTCGAGCTGCCAAATACCGGTAAATCTTCGTCGAATTTGCCGTATTTTCCGTAGATGCGTTCCCTATTCTGCTGCCGCTGCGCATCGCCAAGCCAGCGCCGTGCAACATTTTGATCCCAGTAGGTCTGATCCCCCACGCCAATGGCAAGGTCTGGTGCAAATGACAGGGCACGGTCCAGTAAACGCTGACGCATAGTGACTGGTAAATAACGCCATGTGCCGGATTCGGTCTGGGCATTATCGGGACCGCCGGCACAGCTGAATATCAGCAGACGCATGGATTCAGAATCAGCATCGGGTGAGGGCGTAGTCGCCAGCGGCCAGGAGTCGGCAAAGCGAGAGCCATCCTGGGCATGCAGGGATAATTCATACTGTTGCGCGCTTTCTAGCCCGCCTGCGCGAAATGACCAGAACCGACCCAGTGTATCGAGCCGCCGACCAGGAATAGTGAGTGCCCCGATGTGTAGGCTGGGATTGCTCTGGGACTCCACGAAAGAAACCTTCAACAGGATACTGTCGTGATTAGTCAGGGGAAGGAGATGCTGGATCTGCCCGCCTGACCAGCTGTCCGCACCATGGGATATGGAAGGCAGTAACATGGCGCTGGATAAAAGAGAACTATTGCGGATGAACTTTCTGCGGTTCATTGTCAATCCTCGCCGTCAATTATACTGCTGGAAACATAACAGAAAAATGCGCTGACGCGGTAACTTTTATAACCGACGGTGGACTTCATCCGGGATAGCTTTTATTCTTCGCAACTAGCAGCGAATCAATTCCGCTGCACCAGCCTGCCGAGTTCCAAAACAGGATATAACGAACAGAACCATCTCACTAATGGATTGGACGTATCTTCTTCTTGCAACGTTTTTTGCATCCCTGGTCCAGTCGGCAACGGGTTTTGGCTTTGCCCTGATCGCAGTCCCCTTTTTTCTGATCGTATTGAATTCATCGGATGCGATTCAGGTCGTGATTATTATTACCCTGATCACGTCCACGGTTCATTGGGTGCTAATCAGAAAAGAAACACCGCTGAACTTGTTAAGATGGTTGTTTGTGGGCTGTATCCTGGGATTTCCGCTAGGTGTTCTGATTTATATGCGGCTGGAACTGGATACTCTTAAAATGTTGATAGCGGTATTGATCATCCTGATCAGCATTCACAATGGCTGGCAGATGCTCCGCAATCATCTTGCCGCCCATTCGCCTGGTTCTCGGGGCATAAAACCAGCGGCGCTGACGGCGGTCGGACTCACGTCCGGGATGATGGCGAGTAGCATGGCGATGCCGGGCCCGCCGCTGATGCTTTATCTGTCAACCACCGCGCTCGACAAGAATCAAATCCGGGCGGCGATGTTTGCCTTCTTTACATTTTCCTATGCCGGTGCGCTTATTATGCAGTCAATATTTGTCGGTGTGGGACGGCAAAGCTGGGAGATGTCTGGTATTTTGACACCGGTTGCCATCATAGGATTAATCGTCGGACAATTAGTGTCCAAGAGAATCAGCGAAGCGTATTTCAAAGTGCTTGTATTAATAATCTTGTTAATGACGGGCAGCGTCATGTTGCTCAACCTATAGGAAAAGTAAAAAATTCATGTTAACTGACAAATTCCCGAGAGCGATCCTATCGCACACCCCGACACCCCTGGAGTTTCTGAAAAACATCAGTTCGAATCTGGGTGGCGCAGGCATCTGGATAAAACGGGATGACTGCACCGGCCTCGCCATGGGCGGGAACAAATCGAGGCAATTGGAATACTACATGGGCGAAGCGATAGCGCGGAAGGCCGACACCATTCTCATCACCGGTGCCGTGCAATCCAATTACGCTCGCTGCGCGGTCGCCGCCGCCCGAAAATGCGGTATGGAAGTTGAAGTGCAACTGGAGGATAGAACCCCCGATAGGCCGCAGGAGTATCATAATTCCGGAAATCCCTATTTGATGAAGATGATGGGTGCCAAAATTCATTATTATCCGGACGGCGAAGATGAGGAAGGCGCAGATAATTCACTCTATGAAATGGCAGAAAAATTAAGGAACGACGGCAAAAATCCCTACGTGATTCCCCTGGGCGGAAGTCATACCCCCCTGGGTGCTCTTGGATATGTCGATTGTGCGGAAGAACTGCTGCAACAGTTTGACGAACTCAAGCTGGAAATTGATGGCATTATAATTGGCACAGGCAGCGCCATGACTCACGCGGGACTGGTCGCGGGCTTGCGCGCAATGGGAAGCAAGATCGGGGTCTATGGATTTTGTGTGCGGCGGGATAAAGCATCCCAGACCGCCCGCGTGTTTGAAAAAACCAAAATAGTGGCCGAAATGATTGGCCACCCAGGCATCATCAATGCCGGCGATATCTGGGTTGATGACAGCATGTTACATCCGGGATATGGACAGCTAAACAGCGACGTTTTGGCAGCAATTCATAAAACCGCCGAATGTGAAGGCATCCTGATAGACCCGGTTTATACCGGGAAGGCCATGGCTGGACTTATTTACCTGGTTGAGAACAAGCATTTTGCTGACGGTCAAAATATCGTATTTCTTCACTCAGGAGGCACTCCAGCCGTATTCGGCTATCCTGAAATTATTGAAGAGAAGCTATGATTGGGCGCGTTTCTTTTTGAGTTGGCTATTGGCAAAATAGAAGAGATTTCCAAGCAGTATAAACCCAAGCAGATAAACCCAGGAATTCAAAGTTGCCTGTGAAATCGCAAATCCGATCACCATCAACGCGATTCCCGGAATAAAGAACCCACCGGCCAGGGACATTGCTTCCCGAGCCATCTTTTCGTCGGCATTCTTTTTGATTATGGGCAAGGCAAGCGTGCAAATCCCATAGGCCATCATTCTCGCCAGCGCACTGGCCACCGCAAGATACACAAAGGTTCCGGATATCGCCAGCAGGAACACCAATGTGCTAAAAAACAGAATTGAGTTCACCGGCGTATTATATTTAGCCTGTATTATGCCAAACCATTCCGGTAAGTCCCCATCTCTGGACATGGTGAATGAAATTCTGGAACTGGAGATAAGTGAACTCGTTACATTGCCGGTAATTGAAAAAATGGCGGTTAAAATAACCACTACAACGCCGGCGGTTCCCAGCAGCACTCTCCCCATCTCTACAAGCGGTGCGCCTTCGTTGCCGCTTGGAGCCACTGCAACGTAAGCAAGCTGAACTAAAAAATAGAATACCGTGATGAACAACATCATGGTGATCAACGCCCTTGGCATGGTTTTTTTGGGATTTTGGGTTTCCCCTGCGCTCACTAATGAGGATTCAAATCCAATAAAGGCAAACAAGATGAGAAGCACCAGTGCGCCAGCATTTTCGATCCGGGGAATTTCACTGGGGATGAGAATTTCAGGGGTCAAATATTGAAACGCGAGAATTATCATGACAAGCAGTGGCAGGGTCTTGAAGAAGGTAAGAATATTAATCGCCTGAATGGCTTTTTTGATACCGAGAACATTGATCAACGTAAGCAGCGCAATGACCAAAAAGATCAAGAAATTGCGCAATAATCCTGCCGTTGCGCCATCCCAAAGATAAGAGACATAGTCAAATAGCACATTAACATTGGCCGCGAAGGAGGCCACCCGACCCATGTAGAGCAGCCAGCCAGTCTGAAACCCGGCCCAGGGACCAAATGCAGAACCGGCATATAAAATGGGGCCTCCCGTATTACTGAAATAGCTGGCCAGTACCGCAAAGGTTAAAACAACGGGAATGATCAAAACACCAAATATGAGAAACAGCCAGGGACTGAAACTTCCAGCCATCGCCATCAGCGTGCCGGGCAAGCCATAGATCCCCGCTCCAATCACACAATTGAGAACCAGGAACATCGCTCCCCATTTGCCAATGTCGCGTTTTAACCCGGTCGATGATACTTCGCTTGTTTCCCTATCAACCATTCTATTTCCTTTACATTTATGCTTTCAGATAGCATCTGGATTCCACTATTGAATGTGAACGGACATGCTCGATGCTGTCAAGAGTTTCTTTGCAAACCCACTTCCCGCACAATCTGATATCGCCAAAATCAATGCAGATCGTCGACTGATGGCAGTTTCTCAAGTCTCGGCCGGGAGCGATCTTCATGTTGTCGATGTCTACCAAACTGCGTACATTGTCTCCTATGATCACCGTTAGTAATTAATATAAGGTCAGATATTTCATGTACGCGGGCAAATACGCATTAGAAAACGCTGAACAAGCAGCCGTCATAATGGCCGGGACGGGTGAGTCGGTGTCATACGCCGAACTCGACTCGCGCTCCAACCAGCTTGCCCATTTGCTGAGACAACATGGACTCAAGCGGCTGGACCACTATGCAATATTTATGGAGAACAACGCCCGATATATAGAAGTTTGCAGTGCAGGAGAGCGTTCCGGGCTCTATTACACCTGTATTAATTCCTATCTTAAAGCCGAAGAACTGGCCTACATCGTCAACAATAGCGAATCGAAAATCATCATCACCTCGGCGGCAAAAAAAGCCATCGTGCAAGAAGCCCTGGCCGATTGTCCCAATATTTCTCTCTGTCTCGTTGTTGACGGGCCTGGAGACGAGAGCAGGTGTTTAAATTACCAACAGGCCATCGAACAATTCCCGGCGACCCCAATCGAGGATGAGTGCCTGGGCCGCAGTATGTTGTATTCATCCGGCACCACGGGCCGTCCCAAGGGGGTGATCGGCCCTCTCCCCGAGGTGCCACCGGCGCAAGCCCTGCCGGTTTCGAGTTTTTTGCATAAACTTTGGCACTACCGTCCCGGTATGGTCTATTTATCGCCGGCGCCTCTCTATCACGCCGCTCCCCAGTCGGCCGTGGGGCTAACCATACGCTGTGGCGGCACTGTAATCATCATGGAACGATTCGATCCGGAGCTCTATTTGGAGTTGCTTGGAAAATACAGCGCTACCCATAGCCAACTCGTTCCCACCATGTTTAGCCGGATGCTAAAGCTGCCGCTGGAAGTGCGGGAGCGCAGCGATGTTTCTTCTCTCGAAATTGCCGTTCACGCTGCTGCACCCTGCCCGGTGCAGGTCAAAGAAGAAATGATTGACTGGTGGGGTCCCATTATTCATGAGTATTACGGTGCAACGGAAGGGCTTGGTTTTACTGCATGTGACAGCGCAGAATGGCTGGCTCACAGGGGAACGGTAGGAAAGGTGATGCTGGGTGAACTTCACATCCTCGATGAGGAGGGAGAAGATTCGCCCCGGGGCACCCCGGGAGAAATATGGTTTAAGACGGCAACTGAATTTTCTTACTTCAACGATGTAGACGCAACGGCTGCTTGCAGGTCAGCGGATGGCACCATGAGCACGGTGGGTGATATTGGTTACCTGGATGGGGACGGGTTCCTCCACCTGACGGATCGCGCGACATTCATGATCATCTCCGGCGGCGTTAACATCTATCCCCAGGAAACCGAAAATTTGCTGATTACACATCCAAAGGTCGCCGATGCAGCAGTATTTGGGGTGCCCAATGTCGATCTCGGTGAAGAAGTCAAAGCCGTGATTCAACCGATGCCGGGAATCTCGCCAACGCAGCACTTCGCCCAGGAGTTGATGGATTTTTGCCTGGCGCACTTGTCACGCCAGAAATGCCCAAGATCGATTGATTTCATAGATGAGTTACCCAGGTTACCCACTGGCAAATTATACAAGAGACTGCTCAGAGACAAGTACTGGACGAATGGATAAATCGCGGGGTCAGGTCTTGCATGTTAGCGTTGGCAAGACCACCCAGTTGTATTGCCAACGCTAACATGCAAGACCTGACCCCATAATGAACTGCTTGGCGATAGTGGCCAATTCTTTACTATCAGTCAATTTGAAACCCATATCCGCGAAGGCCGTCAGCTCCGTGTCGGTGGGGAAGCTATAGTAGTTTCCTGCCTCGGCTTGAGTTTCGAATACAGGCGTTCCGGAACCCGCAATCTTTCTCACCGCAATGTTCATCAAGGCACAGCCATCCGTATATAAAGCCAACACATGCCAGAGATAGGAACTGCCGAGGTTCACGGACATCTTGGTGGTAGCGATAATTCGCCCGGTATCGATTCCGCTGTCGTCGATATAGTGCAGGGTCATACCGATCTCTTCATCGCCATTGAGCATGGCTCGGAAGGTGGCCATCACGCCCTTGTATTCCGGCAGCAGCCCGGAGTGTAGATTCAGCACACCGAATCTGGGTATCGCGATCACTGCTTCTCGCAGTATGCCGCCGTAGCGAATAGAAAGCACCAGGTCCGGTTGCGTGCTTTTGAACTGCTCGAAACCCGATGTGTTGATGGCGTTGAGTTCCAGTATCGGTTTGCCAATTTCCTTCCCGATTGCATCGAAAGTTTTTAGTGTAGCGTTTTCTATACCCAGGGCAGTGGTTAGCGGGAAAACAATATTATTAAACAGCTGCTGCTCGTAGAATTTAAGATCCAGGAGTGCTTGCGGCAGGCGGTCATATTTTCCCACTTTGGCAGAAAGAAAAATGCAGAGTTCGTGATCCTTAAGCAGAGGAAACAAGCGATTCAGCGCGATACAGCTGGCCAGGTCTCTGTTGGCGAGGATCGTAATTTTCATCGGGACTGCCTCTGGTATAGATTAAATCAATCTTACTCCATTCGGCACCTGGCTATCCGGCGCGACCAACACCACGGCGCCATCTTGCCGATGAAATCCGGTGACCAGGCACTCGGACATCATCGGACCGATCTGCTTTGGCGGAAAATTAACCACGGCCATAACCTGCCTGCCTAGTAGCTCATCTTTCGAGTAGAGATCGGTAATCTGGGCGCTGGATTTTCGATTCCCGATTTCCGCGCCGAAATCGACCTGGAGAATGAATGCAGGCTTTCGCGCTTCGGGGAAATCATCCACCTTGATAATAGTGCCAACCCGTAGTTCGACTCTTTGAAAGTCTTCCCAGTTAATCGTTTCCATGACTCGTTCCAATTATGAGGGCTACCGCCCTGGATTCAAATCGCCGGTACCAATTTGCGCACGCGGCCATCGCCCTTGCTTAATAGATACAGTTCACCGTCACTGTCTATTCCCATGCGTAGATCCGAACGGTTTCGCGGTGAATACCTGCTGGGATAATTTGACACATCATGAAATTCTCTCTCCACGCCGTCGAACTGGAGTCGAAGCTCCTGAATCAGCGCTGGTTTACCGGGGCTCAAGCTTTCGGTATCGATGAAAAATATTCTGCCCCGCACCATATCGGCGAACACATACTTGCCCTGTAACTCAGGAATAGCATCGCCTCGATAAACGAAGCCGCTACCTACCGCATCGCCTTCTTCATGGTCATACTGCGCGATGGGATAGACAAACTCTTGCGGATCATCCTCGGGTAAAGGATAGACCGGGCCAGGTCGCGCATTTTCGAAGGCGAAGGCGGTCGCGAACATCCCTTCCCGAACTCTCCAGCCATAATTGCCGCCGGCAATGCCGATGTTTATTTCTTCAACCTGGCTCTGGCCTATATCTGCCATGAACACCCTGCCGTCGGTATCGAAGGAAAACTGCTGGGTATGACGCAGGCCATACACCCAAATCTCACTGGCGATTTCAGGATCATCCACGAATGGATTGTCGCCGGGTATGCCATATTGCTTGCGGCCACCACCGCCCAGCGGATCGATGCGCATGATAGAAGACATCGGCGTGGCTAGGGACTGACCATTTTGCTCTGGGTCGTGGGCACCACCACCATCTCCCAGGCTAACATACAAAATACCATAGTCAGCCGATCCGGGCGCAGCGTAGGGGTTGAACTTAATCGTGCCGATGTTGTGATTCTGATCGAACTGGCCGATGCGAAAAATCTCTCGTGAGGTGCCGGAAAATACATTCAAGCCGGAATCATCGGCAGTCCATTCCCGAACGACACTCTCATGGTTGCCAGCAGCGTCGTCCAGATAATTGGCGTAGCCGTGATCCGACGGCGAACTATAGGCGGTGTAAAATTTCCCGTAGCCAGGCTCGCCCGCTTTGGCAAAGTCGGGGTGGAAGCTAAAACCTGCCAAGCCCGTCTCGTTGGCGAAGGTGGCATCGCTGAAACCAACTGCCTGCTGCCGCAGATCCAGGTAGACCTGAAGCTGTGCGCCAGCGCGGTCCGTGACATACAATATCCCCCTAGTGTCGTTTATCACCAGCCGTCCGGAGCCGTCTCTTACTGGTAACAGGTATTGCAGGCGAGCAAATGCCGGGTGTGCACCTTCTCCGTTGACATCCTGGGTTCTCGGTAATTGCAGGAATCCGACAACGCCGACAACGATGTTGCCCTTGGCAATTTTTGTCGGTATCGGGTCCGCTAAGGCTTCTACACTCAGGGCAGAACTGCTGACAACAGAAAATAAGAGCAGACTCGCCGCCACTAGGGCACATCTTGTTATTATCATGGTATTCCGGCTCCTCGAGGTAATTGTGAGTAGTTTATTTCCAGCGGCACGAGCCGCAATTGAATTCTATTAAGCGTTGCAATGCCTGCCCTAAGATTGCGTATGTAGAGTAGATTGCATCCACCATATAGCAATCTAAATAACAAAAAAAGCTGAATCCAGTTGCGAGAATCCGACGACGAAATATTGCAAATAGACAGGATTTTTCTCCGACTCTGGCCCTCGATCGGGCCTAAACCCATTGCGGCGACACGTCACAGCCTGAAATCTTATGCAGCCGTATCGTCTCGCAGCCATTGAATTCAAGAAATTTTTGTAATTCTGGCCATAGTGCATCGAAAAATCTGTCTGCACTGCTTACTGATTTCTCCAGGTGCAAATGCAGAATATGGAATACCTTATCCTTTCTCGATGCCTTCGCATCCATGCGCGCAATCAGCTTATTACCTTGCAAGATGGGCAAACTGTAGTAACCAAACTTACGCTTTGCCTTCGGAACATAGCATTCGATCTGGTAATTGAAAGCAAATAGATCGTTGATGCGCTGGCGTTGAATAATGGCATTATCAAATGGAGACAGTATTCGCAGCCTGGCCCGCGGGGCTTTCGTCTCCAACCACTCCAGTGTCGATGGGAAACAGAGGTACTCCCTGCCACCCACCACCACAGTCGATATTAGTTTTTCGTCTTCCATATCTTTCGCTACCTGGCGCGCTAGAGGGCCCATCCCCTTTCTCAGGTAGATAGCCTCCTTTACCTGTCCCAGACCGTGGCTGCGCAGGAAACTGCTGATCAGATACCGGCAATACTCGGCGTCTCCGGGTACGCGAGTATCAATATTGTCAGGCAGCACTCGCTCGCGCAATTCATAGACTTTGTGGAAGTTTTGCCGCCGGGCAATCATCAGCTTGCCTTCCATAAATAGCTGCTCGAGAGCAATCTTCGAAGGCGCCAGAGCCCACATTTCCTTACTGCTTTTCTTGTCGTTGAAATCCTTCGCCGACAAGGGCCCTTCTGCACGAATGCGTCGCATTACGTATTTAGTCTGTTTTGAATCTTTGGGGTACCAGTGGGTCTCGCCATTGGCGATGCGATTCATCCTCGGGAGCGCATAGCGATAATCTTTCATCGGCAGGATCGACAAGGCATGAGACCAATATTCGAAGATCTCCCGCTTTTCCTGTAGTTGATCGATGTGAGCCTGGTTGAATCCCGCGACTCGGTTCCACAGCGTATGCAGATGGGCCCTGGCGACGACCGAGAGAGTATCTATCTGCACGTAGCCCAGGTGCTCAATCGCGTGTAATGTCGCTTCTACACCGCCACCAAAACTGCGGCGGCTGTACAGGCGTTGGCTTTGCAGGATTAGCCGTCTGGCTGCTGGCAAGGACAGGGAGATTGTCATGGTTAATAATAATCCGTGTAATCTTCATCTATGGCAAGACCGGCGGTGTATTTACGGCAGCTGCGAAGCCCCCCAAATTGAGAGGATTTACCACGGAGATGGCCTACCCTTGATTGAGCTTGGACAAACTGAGGGGTACTATATTAGGGAATTGGAGGTTTATTTACCTGCCCCCTGGGCTGGCTGTGCTTGTCAAAGGTTCAAGTAGTTGGAAAAAATAGCGAAAATTTCATTATTGTTGGCACTATCCCTGGGCCTCAGCAGTTGTTCCTGGCCCAGATGGATAACAGGCAGCGATGATTTCGGTACGGCACTGGTAGCGGGAGAGGGCGTAGTTGTGCACTTTTTCACCAGTGATAACGCTTTCGACACCGGTGTACGACTGCGCTCAAGCAATCAGTATGCACTCGATATCACCATCCTTAGTTTGTGGATTGACAGCATGATCGATAAAAATGAAACTGGTGAAGCAGTCGATGAGCGCGGCTTTGCCGACAACCAGATGCCCTTTGAATGGACATCCATCCTCAAGCGCTCCAGGGATCATCGCTGGTTCGAGTTAATGATGTTTCAACCTAACTGCGTGAGCGATAGCTTGCGAGGAGTTACAGACTTAAACGTCGATGAAGCTAGTGGAAGTTACAACTTTGTCGCAGCATGTGATGGCAAACTCACCCTGTTTGTCAATGACAGTTATGGCTTCTACGGCAATAACGTAGGCTTCGCCAATATTTCTCTGTCGCGGGTAAACTGATTGCCATCACTCCATCTCATAGGAGTGAATGATGCATACTGTAAAACAGATATTAGGACAGAAGGAATCTAATGAAATCTGGTCAATTGAACCGGATGCCACGGTATTGGAGGCCATACAGGCGATGGCGGACAAACGCGCAGGCGCCCTGCTGGTGATGGAGGGTTCCGCGCTCAAAGGCATTATCTCTGAGCGGGACTACGCTCGTGAAGTGATCCTCAAGGGACGCTCTTCCAAAGACACCCTCGTCGAGGAAATTATGAGTACTAAACTCATCACTGCGCCCTCCACCCAGAGCGTCGATGCCTCGCTGGCTATCATGTCAACAAATCACATTCGTCACCTGCCAATTGTTGACGACGACACCGTGATTGGCGTTCTCTCCCTGGGCGACCTGGTCAAGGATGTGATCAGCGATCAACAGTCCACCATAGAACAGCTGGAAAATTATATTCGCGGCTAGCCTGCGCGTAACAAGCTCACCCGGAACAGGGGGGTCGGCGTGATGCTTCAGGCAACTAGGGAACCGCTGATTGCTCCACCGTATAATCACCGACATCGGTTGGCAGGAATCGCAGCCGCTGATTGATACAAGCCGGTTGCTCTCCAACGACGTGACTCACATAAACCAGATTCGTGTGTAACTGTGAGGCGATGACATCAAGAGTTTGCAGGATGAGCCGCCGATGATAGTCATCCAGTCCCACGCATGGCTCATCGAGAATCAATACCCGTGGATGTTTCACCATCGCCCGGGCCAGCAGCGCCAGACGCTGCTGGCCGAATGAGATTTCGTGATAGTAGTGCTGCTGTAACGCTTCAATTCCCAGCGCGGCTAACCATTGCCTGGCAGCGTTAATCTCGGCGCTGCCGCTGTCATCATAAAGCCCCACGGAGTTGAAGAAGCCGGACACCACCACATCCAGCACCTTCCAACCCTTCACATACTTGTTATGCAACTCGTTGGAGACGATTCCGAACCTGGCCTTTACCTCCCATACAGTTTCGCCGCTGCCCCTGACTCTACCGAACAGGCTAACCGCCTGACCATAGGCCTTGTGATTCTCACCATCGATCAGACTGAGTAGTGTGGATTTGCCACAGCCGTTGGGGCCTTCAATGAGCACGTGATGCCATGGTTTCATAATCCAGCTTAGGTTGCTCAGGACCGGGGTCGAACCGTAAGCTGCATTGACATTATCCAGCACAATCAAAGGCTCTTGCGCATCTTCATCGTCAGTTTCGTCTGCTATCGGCGGTGGCAGCTTTGCGGGAATACGAGGCCGTCTGGCGTCAATGTTCTCGAAGGCATTACCCGCGCGCATGGCGGTGGCATCTCCCTGTTCGAGAAGTGACAGCTCATCCATGACCGCCACATGAGTGACACCGGGCAGGATATCTTGCTTGCGACGACACAGTTGCAGACTACAGCAGTCATCGGTCAAATAGTGTTCGATACAATGGCTGATTCTTGCCCGGGAGTCTTTGTCTATGCTCTCCAGTGGATCATCGAGAATCAGCAATTTACACGCACCGGCTCTTTTTCCATAGAGGGCGCGAGCGATCAGCACCCTGCGTATCTGCCCCGATGAGAGAAAGCGAATCCCCTTTCCCAACACGCCCTGCAAGTCCAATTGTGTCAATAATTCGCTCAGCAGATCGTGGTCCTGCTCTGCATCCGAACGAGCGGAGTCGATAAGTTCAAGAACCACGGTGCCTGCATCCTCCGCCTTGTCGCTGTATTCACTGATATCGAGCCGGTTATCGCGCTGCCACAGTCGCTGCTGTTCCTCGAAGGAGACGGCGTAAATATCCAGAGCAGGATCGAAGCCTGTCTGGTAGCAGACATAGCTACCCGACTCGACTCGCTTGCCACTGATGAGGTTCGCCAGCAAGGTTTTGCCGGCACCATTGGAACCAAACAGACACCAGTGCTCACCACTTGCAACCTCGAAATGATCGATCTTGAGTACGGCATGGCGACCGATACGGCAGAGAGCCTGCTTAACAATAAAAAGCGGAATCATGAATGCTTCGGTTTCAATTATTCTTCACGCCGATGTTGCCACAGCATGAGCTCATTTACAGAATCTTTTTCGATACCGAGTTGCTTTTCCACAACTCACTCAGTAAGCTCCGCGCCATGGAATTAAGCGCTCTGGGCACCACCAGTTTCATCTGGTTTATCATCTGTTGGATGGGTTATGCCCTGTTCTCCCGTCGCGCTGCGAAAAAACGCAACAGCCTCGCCAGCGTGCTGTATCGCTACCGCATGGAGTGGGTGAAAAAACTCAGTCAGAGTGGCATGAGTGAGGTGGACGCGGAACTGCTGGCCAGTCTTGAAAAACAGGTGTCATTCCTGGCATCCACTTCTCTGCTAATTCTCGCGAGTCTGGTTACCGTATTGGGCACCGCCAGTAACAAACTCATGGCCCTGTCGAGCCTGCGCTTCGTGAATGAGGTGCCATTGGAAGTCATACAGATAAAATTGATGGTCTTGATCTTCATCTTTATCTACGCTTTTTTTACCTTTACCTGGTCGATTCGACAGTACGGGTTCTGTTTCATCCTCTTTGGTTCTTCTTTTAATACGGTGAAATATTACAAGGAGGCCGATAGCTATCGCGCCATTGCAGTCGAGCGGGACTTTGAAGCCATGGCGAAGGTACTGGACCGGGCAGCGCACAGTTACAATTATGGAATCCGTGCCTATTACTTCGCCATGGCGGCGCTGGCCTGGTTTATCAATCCCTGGTTTTTTTTCGGTGCCTGCGTAATTGTCGTCTGGGTGTTATATCGACGGGAATTTCACTCGAGCTCCTTAAAGGCAATGGTCAGTGCCCGCATGGTGCAAAACGTACACGATGAAGAAAACATAAGTTTCAACTAGAGAAGCGCCGATTATCCTCCTCTGAGCTTATTAATCACTCTCCGGAAAAGCTGCGCCGGAATATTCCGGTTTTCCGGTAGAATGTATTTATCTGTCTCCGGAATCCAGAAAGGAAATCGGTAGCGGCGTCGACGCTTGCCACTGAATATTGGTGTAAAATATCGACAGCCCTCGAAATAGTAGTGGGTAACCTGCGAATGCCGGGTTCTGGTTCTGTCTTTATGGGCTGCCCCACCGTGTAGGAGATTCGCGTGCCAGATAATTGCCTCACCTTTCTTCACCAGGCCATATTCGGGACTTAAGCCCTGCTCCTGGATAATTCTCTGTATGCGCCGTGTGTATTCGGGGTAATCATCGAAGCCCGGCTCGAGATCAAAATCCTGCATGGAATATTCAGGTAATCGATGGCTGCCTGGATAGTAGATCAGGGGTCCATTCGCCTCATCGATATCTTCCAGTGCCACCCATACTCCAACCATATAACCGCCTGGCTCGCAATTAAAGTGCAGGACATCTGCATGGGGCTGCTGCTCTGTGGCACGAGGAAAGTTGAGGGTCTGGAACGCTAATGGCCTGCGGCCCAGCAACTGCTTGAGGGCGGTAGTGACAGACTTATGGACGGCGAGTTGCCGCACTTCGTCGACGAGTTTCCAGGCATCCTGGACTCGTTCAATTACAAGTTCTCCGCGCCGGTATTCCTGGGAATAATAGGGATGCACTTTCTCGACGATGTTGTCGAGCAAGTCGCTGTCTAATGAAAAATTTACTTTCAGCACACCGCGGTCGTGGAATGAACTGATTTGTTCAGGGGACAAGATGCCTGCTGTTGCGATTGTCGAAGACACTGAGCTCAACGCCAGCCTGCTAGGGCCTGTCACCCAGGGCGCGGCGCATCACTTCGTACTGGATGGTCATCATATGGCCAATAGACCGACGCCAGTACTCGGAGTTATGACTGCCGCGAGCCTGCATATAGTCGAATGGCACATCATTCACCATCAGTATCTGTACCAGCTCTCTGGCTAGGTTAATCAAACCATCTTCGGTGCCGGAATCCATGTATATGTGTGGCATCCGGCTCCTGGGTACATCGTATATAATGGTGAATGGGTCATAAGCCTCCGCCTGTTCCGGCGTATCGAAGGCAATGCCCTTCGGCGTGCGCTCATCCTGTCTGCTAAAACCCGGTATGTCGATGATGGCAGAGATAAAGTCATCGGCGGCATCGATGCGCACCTGTCGCTGCGGATCCGGTGGTCCTGGCTCTCTGTCGATGCCGGCCCTGATCGCGGCCGCGGAAGTGCGGGCATAAGCCAGGGCACCGCTGGTGCTACCAATGGAGATAAACAGCTCGGGGTGACGCAAGCCAAGGGAGAAGGCGGCGAATCCCCCCATGGACAGTCCAGAGATGGCCCGGCCTTCGCGCCTGGCCAGGGTACGGAAATTGGCATCGACGTAGGCAATTACGTCTTCGATGATGTGGTCTTCCCAATTGTTAGTCTGGCCCTTGGCGCTGGAGGCATAATTGATAAACCAGCTATTACCGCCGTCAGGTAGCACCAGGATCATATCGTTCAGATTACGGGCATAAAATCCGGCGCCAAGATTACGTCCCCAGATCGTGTAGTTCTGCATGAGCCCATGCAGGAGATAGATCACGGGATAACGCTCATCGCTGTCGTAGTATGCTGCGGGCAGGACGATATCGAACTTCATGCGGCGATCGACAGCGGGACTGTGGAATTCTACGGTCTCCAGGCCGGGAGGGATCGGAGCCACCTCCAGCACTGGTCCGCTTGCAGTCTGGGCAAAACCGATGCCGCTTAGCAGCAACAGCAGTACGGTGAAGGCTGGTTTTGAGCCGAGTTTTAAAAACACCGCTTGAGCTCCATTAATTCAATTCTCAGTGACGGAGTAGTGTCGGAGTGTGCTCCGGTCACGAAAAACAAGTAAAAAACCCTCGTCCCATTCGTGTCCATTCAGTTCGATCTGACTTCCAATCTTTCTATGCGATAGTTACCCGGCACTGCCCCTGGATCCAGTCTCAACCTGGTGATGGGACTGGCGTTACTGATGCGAATTACAAATTCATTACTGCCCCGCGACCCGTTCTCCGCCACCTTCATTGACTGACTATAATCGGGTTGAGCCCGGGTCGCATAGAACACCTCCAACTGGGAAGCTTCTGGAAGATTTACCTGCAAATAAATTTCGATTTCAGCCGCCGGCTCTGACAAGGCAGGAAAATTAAGGAAGGGATCACTCCCGGTCGCTACAAACTCTGCTGTGCCGGATGATAAAATCAACTCTTCAATTTGATTAACGCTTACGCTCGAGGGGGAGAAATCGTCTTCAAGTGAATAGAGCAGGTTCGATTTGTCGAAAAACTGGACTTTCTTTCTGGCCAGTTCACGGGATCTGTTCTCTCTAGCCTTATAGTAACTACTATCTGTTATTTTGATTTTCGCCTGGTTTTGTAATGTTCGTTCTCGGGACAGGGAAAGGTTATCGGTGTAGATCTCATCGATACCGACGGATTTAAAATAGAGATAGTCGGCAAAGTCATTGATCGTATGCACATAGCTCGGCATAGCGATGGTATCAAGATCCAGCCCCAACCGTTGATCGGCGCGATTGGTATCCATGGTTATGGCCCAAAGGTCCATAGTTTGAGCATTTCTCAATACAGTTGAAGCGCTGCCAGGATAGAGATAGAGCGTCCAGATGATGCGCTTGTAACCCAGATCCCTGGTCGTCGAATATTCATCGGGTTGATAAATCTGGGGAATCACCCTGTCGATAAATTGCGGATAACTCGAGCTGATCACCGCCAGTGCGTCGAGGTTTCGCTCCTTAACGTCGGTGACCAGGATAGCCTGTGGATGCGTCGAGAACCATTGCATCAGTGAACCCAGGGTACACTTGTTGTATTCGGATCGATCTCGTACCAGCTGTTCGAATTCCAGTAGTGTAACCGGCGCCTGTCGTCGCCTGCCGAAACTTCTTTCAAAGCTTTCTTCCCAGTCATGCAGGCACACCAGCTGCTGGTCAGAGGTGAAGCTGAAATCCATTTCGAAAATACGAAATCCTGCGTCGTAATTTACATTCAGTGCATCGATTGAATTGGTGTAAGTTGCGTTCCCGATCTGTCCGCCTGCGTGGGCAATTCTGGGAAGCTCGTATACAGACTGGGCATACAGATGGGCGCTGCCGAACGCCGCAGCGAACAGCGCTAAGGCCCGGAAAAATGCGGGCGCATTTATTTGCTTGTCGGTGCTCGACATCGCTGTTTCCACCTTACTGCGTTAAAAATGCTTTGCCATCAAGTTAGGATCTAATCTCCAGGCTGCGTATGAAGTATTGGCCTGGATTCGAGCCCGGGTCAATTCGCAGACGACCCTGTCCGGCACGCCGGTTCAGGCTAAAGACCAGCTGGTTGGAGCCTGTTTCCGTCTCTCTCGTTAGTTTGTTGCTCTCAGAATAAGCTTTATCTTCATCGGTCAAATAGTACAGTGCCATTGCAGATGCTTGTTCCACATCGATCGTAATATAGAGTCGAAAATCTTTCTGCTGAAAATTCGGTAATTCAGGCAAAATAAAGTAAGGATCGTGGCCATCTACATTGAATTTAACGCCGTTCTGGGTGAATTCAACATTTTCAATGTTATTTACGAAGTCGATCTCGCCCCAATTAGCCCTGTTGAGGCTGTAGTGGACTTCATTTTCAGCCGTCGAAAGGTGGTTGCTGTTGAGGTAACGGATTATGTTTTCCCTACGCGGATCATCCATGTTCCTTTCGCTGTGTTGCCCCTCAGCGTTGAGTAGATCGATTCCCACAAGGAAGCTGGCATCGTGCGTAATATCCAGCATTTCCAGGATCGTAGGCGCAAGATCCATTGGCGTCGCCAGCACTTGAGAGGAAGCCAGCTGATCGGAGTTTAATACATTGAAGTACAGGCGCCGTTCATAGCCTTTCGGAAATAGTGAAAATGCATTATTTCTCAAGGCCAGGTGGTCCGATACCATAACCACTACCGTGTCTTCGTAGGCCGGATGTTGTTTCAATTGCTCGATAAAATTGCCAATTAGATAGTCGGTACAATGCACGGCATGGAGAATCGAATTGTCGATTTCGGCGTAGGGACTGCAACTGCTGGAAGGCTCACCACCGGGGTGATGGGTATCGACGGTGAGCAAGGTCAGATTAAAGGGTTTCTCTGCGGCTGCCATCCGCTGGTATTGCTGCAACGCTAAGGCAAACAAGGAATCATCAAACAAGCCCCAGCCTCCTAGATAAGAAGAGTCAGGCAGTTCTCGACGGAGTTCGGCTTTTCCCAATACCTGATCGAAGCTGTGTAGATTTAGAAAATCTCCCTTACCCGCAAACTCGAGAGAAGCGCCACCCATAAACACCTGCTGATAGTCCGCCTGCCTGAGGATATCAGGCAAGCACGTAGCCTTATCCAGGAAGCGAGTAAACATAATACTATTGCCACCGAGGCTCGACTCATAGACCAGTGGTGTTCCGCAAAGCGTGGCCACAATTCCGCCCATAGTCCAACCGGTGCCCTCGATCTGGTTGAGATTGTTCAGTTGCCATCCCTGCGCATTGAGTGCATTCAAATTTGGCGTCAGTCCGGGAAAGATCGATTCCTCCATATAGACAGTCTCCAGGCCTTCGAGAAACACAAGTACCAGATTTTTCCCGACGCCAGTTGCGATATCGAAATTCTCCAGGGCATTTCGATCCAAACCTAACTGCTCCCAGTCAATTTGTTCTAGCGATTCTATTGAAGGCGAAGTCATCAAGCTGGTTTTCACCTTGACTGCATCTCTAATCCCCGGGTCAAGTACTAAGGCGCTGACTAACAGCAAAACCAGTAATTCATTGGAATACTCAGACCCTGACACGCGATTTCTGAAATATAAAAACACCAGGCAGATGCAGGTAGTCCAGCCGAGGAACAGAATAATGAGGGGGTAGTACACGGACCAGGTTTCAATCAGGGTGGTGAAATTCGAATGAAAGAAAAACTGCTGATTGAAATAACTACCCTGCAGATAGTAGCTCAGGAATTGAGCATAAAAGTAAATCGCCAGGGCTGACAATGTTGCCAAACCCAAGATATTGCGAATCGATCCTCGCTTGAGATTGATGAGTAGAGCACTGACACAATAAATCAGCAGACTTACAGAAATTAGCGCGCTTATAGTCGTTGTCGCGCTTTGATCGAGGTTATAGTTGTGTGCCAATAAAACTGGAAGTGAAAACAGAAATATCAAAATCATCTGCATAAGCTTCACGACTGGTACTCCTCACACAGGGTATCTGGCGACTCTCATCTAAGGTGAAAGAATCCAACATTGGGGAAAGGCTTATTGTAACGAATGTACCCCGGTTTGGTAATAAGCACTGGTGGGCACGCAACTACAGCAGCAGCAGTCCCCACACAAATAGGACCAAGAACAAACACAGCAGCACCGCGGCGGATCCCATATCCTTGGCCCTGCCTGCCAAATCACTATATTCGTCGCCGCCACGATCGACCGCGGCTTCGATAGCAGAATTGATCAACTCGGCAACCAGAACCAAAAACAGCGAACCCAGCAACAGGACCTTATCGACGTCAGACTCACCCAGGAAAAGCGCAACCGGTGCCAGGACAAAAAAAGCAAGCACCTCGAGACGAAACGCTTCTTCATTTTTGAATGCCGCCTTAAAACCGGCAATCGAATACCCGGTCGCGGCGATTAGCCTGGCGATGCCCTTCTTTCTGGAAGAAGAAGCGGGTGAAGAAGGCACTTCAAGATCATTCATTGGTAAATATGTCTCTGCCTGGTCTGCGACTGCGCATTAACCCCTCAATAGAAAGGGAATAATTCGAGTGCGATTAATCGCGGTACAGCGGGGCGTTTACTGCCAGCCGCAAGCTTGACTCAAGTATCGCCTCATGAGATCGAAGATTACTGTTTTTCTCAGGTGGAGTATAGCGAACACATTCATCCGCGAGATCGCGGCGGATTTCCCCCTCTCTGCTGACTGATCGAGCGCATCCTTTTACATTGCTGCCCGCTTATAATACCTTGGGAGCCCACGAAGCACCTTACTAGTTACTCTCTCCGCCCCGATCGAGCCGCGGTATCGCCAGGCTCGCCGTGCTGGGGCTGGTATCACTAACTGGAGCTCTAGACTGGCAGGCACTTGAAACCGTGCGCCGCATGATCGAGCGAAGGCCTAACTTCTATCGCGTATTCGCGATCAAGCAGCGAGGTGTTGGAGGCTCTGGGCATCGCCTTTCTCCACACCGAGGCTGTACATCAGGGCGAGGAGCTGATGCCCAGGTCCCTCTGGATGGATGACTTCAGCAGTATCTTCGAAGTGGTGGAATTCGAAAACTGAAATCTCAATCGGAGCTTTTAAATTCTCAGGTTGCAAGCTAATCCGTCGACCAACCGCAACACAAGGAGTTCACTAAATGCCTAAATTTCGAATCAATCTATTGTTTGTTCTCTGTATCGTGTTTGTACCCTCCATCCATGCACAATCCGACCGAGATGAAACAGCGATTCTAAGTACGATCGATGCGTTTTTTGCAGCTCTGGCAAATCGGGACCGTGAGAGTCTGGAAGCGCTCACCGTCCCCGGGTCACTCAATATTTCCACCAGTGTTGAGGCCGATGGCACTTCACGTTTTAGCAGTCGCAACTACGATGAGTTGATTGCGGTGCTCTCCAGTCCCAGCGCCAACAAACCGCTGGAGAGATACTGGGATGCGACGGTGTTGGTTCGAGGAGACATCGCGGTGTTTTGGGCACCCTACGATTTTCATGTCGGCAGCGAATTTTCACATTGCGGCATCGATTCGTTTCAGTTGATCAGGCAGCACGGGAAATGGTTGATTTCCAATCTGAGTTGGACCAGCGAACGCGACGCTTGCCCGCAGAGTCCACTTGGGCCGGTTAGTCAAAACTAAAATGGATGACGGTGTACAGATACTCTCGCCAGAGACAAATGGCAATGAAAGACCTGACCCCCCAGATAAAACAGACCACCTAACTACGCAAATAGGACGCACCATTAACATCAATTATGGTGCCGGTAGAAAACTCCGCGCCAGTGGATGCCAGAAATAAAACCGCGTGGGCAACTTCTTCCGGTTCTGCTACACGATTGAAGGGACTCTGGGCACGAATTTCTTCCCCCTCCGGGCTGTTCAATCGATCAGCTGTAAGTTCTGTGTTGACGAACCCCGGCGCAACCGCGCCTACGAATATTTTGTGGGGCGCCAGCGCCAGCGCCAGGGATTGGGTGAGAGAGTTCAAGGCCGCTTTACTGGCGCCGTATGCCGGCTGGATGGGCTCGCCACGAAAGGCGCCGCGGGAGGTGATGTTGACTATTCGGCCACCTCCATTGGCTATCATGTGCCTGGCCGCACAGAAACAGACATTGGCAGGGCCCAGTAAGTTCGTGTCTATGGTTTTTTGCCAGGCCCTCTGCCAGTCTTCAAAACTTGTGGATTCCAACGGGTGACGGATGCCAATGCCGGCGTTGTTGACGACGATGTCCAGCCGTTTGAATTCGGCAAGCGCCTCATCAACGGCGCGCTCCACCTCGCTGGCGATGGCAAGATCTGCCTGCAGGGCGGTATGCCCAGTGCCATGAAGCAGGTCCAGAGTCGTAGCCGCAGCCTCCTGATTGGAGCGAAATACAATCGCGACTCTCGCTCCCTTATTGGCGAAGGCAATAGCGATTGCCCTGCCAATGCCGCGGGAGCCGCCCGTAATCAGTACATTTTTATTCGAAAAATCCAAGCGATATTTGTCCCGCTAGTTCGCAGCCGTAATCCCGTCCATTACGGCGAGACGGCCAATCAGTTCTGCAACCCGGGTGCTGTAGCCCCATTCGTTGTCATACCAGCTCACCACTTTCACCATGCGCTTTTGCATCACCTGGGTTAACTGTGAATCGAATATACTGGAATAGGAATTGCCAATGATATCGCTGCTTACCAGCGCTTCGTCGGTATAGGCCAGTATACCCTTCAGGGAACCGGTAGCCGCCTCGATCATTGCCTCATTCACTTCAGCCACGGTCACATCCCGTTCCACTTCTACGGTTAGATCTACCAGGGAGCCATCTGCCACCGGCACGCGCATAGCCAGGCCGTCGAGCTTACCTACCAACTGCGGCAGCACCAGACCGATGGCCTTGGCGGCACCGGTGGATGTGGGTACGATATTGGTAGCGGCATTGCGCGACCTGCGTTTGTCCTTATGGGGGGCATCGATCAGGCGCTGGTCGGAAGTATAAGCGTGCACAGTGGTAAGCATTCCCCGCTTGATACCAAATGCTTCATCTAAGACTTTAGCCAGCGGGGCGGCGCAATTAGTCGTACAACTGGCATTACTAATAATATGGCTGGACTCGGTGATGACGTGATCGTTGACACCCATTACCAGCGTCGCCTCCAGCGGGTCCTTGCAAGGCACGGTTAAAATTACACGGCGGGCACCGGCATTGAGATGTTTGCGTAAATCTACCAGTTTTCGGAAGGCACCGGAACTTTCGATCACGTAGTCAACCTCTAATTCTCCCCAGGGTAATTTTTCCGGATCCCTTTCGCAGAGCACTCGAAACGAATCGCCATCAATTTCCATGATCTGCCCATGCACACTGACGTCACCGGCGAAGGTGCCATGATTACTATCATACTTGAACGCATAGGCGAGCTGATCCGGGTTCGCCAGGTCATTCACCGCAACCACATCGAAACCACCATGAATTTTAGCGATACGGGTTATGGTTCTGCCTACCCGACCAAAACCATTGATGGCAATCTTAGGTAAACTCATGTGTCCTCCAGCTTACAGGGTCAGTTCTTGCATGTTAGCGTTTGTCAAATCCCATTAGATATGTGAGCTAACATGAAAGACCTGACCCCGATATCGCTGCTCAGGGTAATCGAAACACATACAGCATATTACCGCCTCCGCGCTGCCGAATCTCTGGCGTCAGGGTGCGGTAGTT
>PCCP01000065.1 GCA_002731775.1 Gammaproteobacteria bacterium | reverse complement strand
CCGTATGACAGCATACCGCAGGCCTTGGTGGGTGCTGCGGGGTTCGAACCTGCGACCTTCGCCTTGTAAGGGCGACGCTCTCCCAACTGAGCTAATCACCCATAGTGCAGAGTGAGCGCATTTTACCGATTTAGCTTCCCATGTCAACAATAGCGCAGGTTTCAGCGTAGTTGCTGTGTACACAAGTAATCTCGTCAAGCTATTTATTGCGGTGGGTAAACGAGCCATCCCAGTCAGGGGGCAGATCAGCATTTTTATGTTCGTGGGTCCGATCCAGATATATTTGATATAGCAGCGTATTGGGTTCCTCTTCCAGCAGTGTTTGCAGCTTCTGCTGCGCCCCGTCCCAGTCCCTGGCGTAATAGCAATCCAATGCCTCGTGGTAGGCATTGACCCGTTGCCGCAGAGAGTCATCCGCTGCTGCCAGCAAACACATGGGCTGGTAACAGTTGACCACCTTGCCCTTGCCTTTCACTTTCACCTTGTCTATCCGCCGTAACAGAAATTCATCCAGATCATTGACCGTATCTTCCCCTACCAGTAGTTTGATACCATAAAACTTGGTCAGGCTTTCGAGTCTGGAACCCAGGTTTACCGCATCGCCGAGCACCGTGTATGAGCGCCTATAAGTCGACCCCATATCGCCAACATTCATGACCCCGGTATTTATTCCGATCCCCACATTTACTTCCGGAAAGCCCTGCTCACGAAATTCAGGCTTGAGTGCCTCCACCTGGTCCAGCATTTCCAGGGCGGCCAGAATCGCGTGGGAGCGATGCTCGTCATCATCGATGGGAGCGCCCCAGAACGCCATCACCATGTCTCCCACGTATTTATCGATGGTGCCACTATGATCGAAGATGATGCCAGTGATGGGTGTAAAGAAATCATTGAGTAATTTCTTCAGCTGAATCGCATCCAGGCCTTCAGAAATCGTCGTAAAACTCCGAATATCGGAGAACAATACCGTCAGCTCCTTACTCTTCCCCTCGAAGCTATAGTTATCCGGGTCGGCCAAAATGAAGTCGATGTGGGCCTGGGGCACATACTGATCAAACATGCCCTTAATGGTTTTTCGGGTCTGGCTCTCAGCCAGGAATCCATAAATCATATCGGTGCCGGTCACCAGCACAATCAGCAGCAATAATAACACCAGGGGAAAGTCCAGTTTGTAGACATCCCACAGCTGAAAATTTACCCAGATGCTGGCAGCGATAAGACCGCCTGCCGTGACTGCCATCGACGCCGCACCCAGTATTGGAAACAGCGTCGACATGCCAAGCCCGAATACCAATATAATGACGAAAGTGGCACCGGAGGACCAATCCGGCTTGTAGGGGAAAAATATCGCCGTGGAACGCTGAAAAGTGGAGAAGACCGAGGCCGTGGACGCATCACCGGAATCCACAGCGAGGGCGGTTGCGGCTATGGAACTGAGCAGGGCGTTGAGCATGTTCGCGTGCACCTCGACTCCCGGATAAACCGCACCCAGGGGCATGGAACGATTATCTCCAAGACCTGGAGCGCTGGTCCCGACCAATACCAGGCTGTTTTCCAGAGCGGCCTGTTCTACAGGAGACAAATTATCCCGCAGCACATCGGTCGCGGAGATGTAGCGAAAGAATTCATTGCTATTCAGTGACGAAGTTCCCACGTAGGGCACATTGACCTGGCCTCTACCATCGGTGGGAATTAGAAAGGCACCCGCGCCATCGCCTATCCGTAACGCCGTCACTACTTCCAGTTGGCCATAAGACTGGGTAACCAATTCATAATTCTCGAGAAAATTGTAGACCCTGATCATTTCCAGGGACAGGGTCGGGTATAGGTTGGAACCGTAACGAACAACCAGCGGCACCCGCCTGACGATGCCGTCGGCATCGGGTTCTTGGTTCATGCTGCCATTTCCCAAAGCTGCATCCTGCAAGATCTTGATATTGCCGGTGTAGCCGGTCATATCCGGCACGGTTACCCGTCGCGCCAGACCGGCGCCAATATCCACGATCGAGGGTGGCAACTCATTGTAAGTGGCATCGGTTTGCTGGGTGAAATTAATCGCCAGGATGACGTCGACATCCCGGCTCATGACGTCCGCGAAATACTGATCCGAATTAATTTGAGGCTCGATAGCTTCCAGGGTCTGAATAAATTCACTGCTCAGCGTATCAAGATCGATGGGCTCAAGCAGATCCCTGATGTCTCGGTCGGGTTCCGCAAAGGTGATATCGAATCCAACCACCAGGACGCCATTATCCTTCAGTTTTTCTACCAGACGACCCACCCTGATGCGGTTCCAGGGGTACTGGCCTTCTGCTTGCAGACTGCGCTCATCAAGGTCGACGATGACTATTTTGTTCTCCGCGGGCACCGATGAGCGGGGCATGACGCTGAGGCGCTGATCGTAGACCAGGTATTCCAGTCGCGCGACGAAATCGTTAACCACCGCGGGAGCGCCGATCTGCAGCCATAGAACGAAGATCGTGACGAATATCCCAAGATAGATGGGAAGCCGTTTACCCGCGGTAATGAAACGTTGAATTGAGCGTAAAACTATCGGTTTCTGCATACAGTGCCAGCGGCAGATTCAGTGCTAGGGCGAGGATTAATTTTATAGCCTCATTATATGCCAAAGAATCTGTACATAAAACGGCACACTGGGCCGGCGTGCTCAGCTTGTTTGATGTCTCCGGCTAAGCTTTCGGAGCATCCCCTATTTTCCCGCCAGTTCGCGCCCTGATCTGCTTTCAGCCCGCAAGCCGTCAAGTTTAACTTATTGATATGAGGCCGCCCTGGTAGTATGTTGCGCCCCTGGGTTGCTAAGAAGAATCAGTTGTGAAGATATCCAAAGAATTTAGTTTCGAGGCGGCGCACCGTCTCCCCAACGTCCCAGCGGAGCACAAGTGCGCCAGGCTGCATGGACATTCCTTCGCCGTCAAGATAACGCTGGAGGGCGATGTCGGTGAGAGCAGTGGCTGGGTCATGGATTTCGCCGGCATCGGCGCGGCCTATAGCGCCATCCATCGACAACTGGACCATTACTATCTTAACGACATCGAAGGACTGGAGAATCCTACCAGCGAAAACATCGCGCGCTGGATCTGGCAACAACTAAAACCGGCACTAGCCGAACTACGCGAGATAGAAATTCGGGAAACCTGTACCAGCGCCTGTATCTATAGTGGCGATTAGGCCTTCGCTGTTAAGGCGCGAAATTCACCGGCTCTATCGCTTCGTCCTGCAGTACACTAGCTGCGAGCCTGATCCGGTTCTTGACCAGATGCTTGGCGACTACAAACTCCTTCGGGCGGCTCACACAGTCGGCGGCGATCAGCACGGAATCTTTTAAATAGAACAGGGCAAAACCGGATCCATCGTGGTTGCTGCTGTCACCCCGGCAGACGACCTCGTCATAACCTGCATTGAGCCCCACCATCTGCAACTTGATATCATACTGATCTGACCAGAACCAGGGCACCGCATCGTAGGCGATTTGTTTGCCGCAGATATTCGCCGCCACCACCCGGCCCTGGTCATTGGCATTTTGCACCGACTCCAAGCGTATGCGCCGGTCGTAAATCAGACTGGGGTGTACGGTACAGTCACCCGCCGCATAGACATCAGTGCAACTGCTGCGAGCAAATTCATCGACGACGATGCCGTCATCGATTTCCAGGCCAGCGGCTTTTGCCAACTCGGTCTCCGGGTCTACGCCGATCCCCACGACAAGGAAATCCGCCTGGTATTCCTTGCCATCGGCACACACAACTTTCTCCACGGCGGCAGCACCCTGGATATCGACTACCGCCGCAGAAGTCACGATATTGACACCGTGCTGCCTGTGTAATTGGATCATGTAGGTGGACATGGTGGTGCTGGTTACCCGTTGCAGAACCCGCTCCGCCATTTCCAGCACCGTCAGCTGCAAGCCCTTACTCGCGAGCACGGCCGCCGCTTCCAGGCCGATATAGCCGGCACCGATGACAATGGCCTTCTTGCCGGGTTCGATATGACTCGCCAAGGTCGCGGTGTCTGCATGGGAGCGAATCGTGAAGATATGATCGAGGGATTGTCCCAGGGAAAGTTTCCTTACCGTGGCACCGGTGCAAAGCGCCAGCTTGTCATATTTCAGTTCGCGGCCATCAGCCAGCCGTACCAGATGGCTCGCTGTGTCGATTTTTTCAACCCGTGTCCCCAGCAACAGATCGACATCATTATCTACAAATACCTGCGCCGGCCGTAGCCGAATTCCATCCAGCGTCTTCGCGCCAGACAGCAAATCCTTGGAGAGTGGCGGACGATGATAGGGCAGCTCATGCTCCGCGCTGATGAGCTGGATTTTCCCGCGCCAGCCTTCCCTCCGTAGCTGCAGCGCCAGCGTGGTACCGGCATGGCTGGCGCCGACGATGACGCAATTATCCTCAGTCATGTTGCTCCGTTACTCTCTGGTTCAAGCCGCTTCCACCGTCATCGGTAACTGCCAGTCGACACCGCTGCGGCCATGGCTCAGGAGATATTCGTTGGCTCGCGAGAAATGCTTGTTGCCGAAGAAACCCCGGCTGGCGGACAACGGCGACGGATGCGGTGACTGCAACACCAGGTGCCGCCGGCGGTCTATCATGGCGCCTTTCTTCTGCGCGTAAGCACCCCATAAAATAAAGACGATGCCTTGTTTTTCCCGAGTCAACAGATCGATGATTTTGTCGGTGAACTGCTCCCAGCCGATGCCTTGATGGGAGGCGGCCCTACCTGCTTCGACGGTCAATACTGAATTTAACAGTAAGACACCCTCCTCCGCCCAATGGTGAAGACAGCCGTGCTCAGGGATGGTGAAACCGGTGTCCGCATGTAGCTCCTTATAAATATTGAGCAGTGAGGGTGGCACCGCAACCCCGGGCTCGACTGAAAAACAGAGCCCGTGGGCCTGCCCCGGTCCATGGTAGGGATCCTGACCGAGGATAACAATCTTGACCGCGTCGAAATCGGTGCTGTCGAGAGCCTTGAATATGACCTTGCCTGGAGGAAAGATGCGCTTGCCCTTGGCTTTCTCCTGCAATAAGAACTGCCGCAGACTGGCCATATATTGCGCAGCAAATTCCGACAGCAAATGTTGCTTCCAGGAATCTGCCAGCTTGAGTTCCCGGTGAACCCTAAGGTGGTTCTCATTCATCGTCATGTTGTGGTCGCATATGGGGGAACAGCAGCACATCTTTAATCGATGGCGAGTCGGTAAACAACATCACCAGGCGATCGATGCCGATGCCTTCGCCGGCGGTGGGCGGCATCCCATATTCGAGGGCGGTCACATAGTCGTGGTCGTAGTGCATGGCCTCGGTATCGCCGGATTCTTTTTGTGCCACTTGCGCCTGGAAGCGCCGCGCCTGATCTTCCGGGTCATTCAATTCTGAAAAGCCATTGGCCAGCTCCCGCCCGGCGATGATCAGCTCAAAACGATCGGTGACTTCCGGATCGGTTTCGTTGCATCTCGCCAACGGCGAAACCTCAATGGGGTACTCGGTGATGAAGGTGGGCTGATCCAGCTGAGCTTCTACCTTCTGCTCGAATATCTCCATCACGATCTTGCCCTTGGGCCAAGCCTCATCGAAGTGAACATCGAGGGCATTGGCCATGGCCAGCACCGCTTCCTTGTCGGCAAAAGAGGCCTCTGCATCGAGCTGACAATACTCCCGTATCGCGTCCTTCACCGTGAGCCTGGTGAAGGGTCGGGACAGATCATAGCTGGAGCCCTGGTAGCTGATCTGAAGTTTCCCAGTCAACTCAAGCGCAATTTTCCGAAACAGGTCTTCCGTGAGATCCATCAAATCCTGGTAACGGGCATAGGCCTGGTAAAATTCCAGCATGGTGAATTCGGGGTTATGGCGGGTGGACAGGCCTTCGTTTCGAAAATTCCGGTTCAGCTCGAATACCTTTTCAAACCCGCCCACCACCAGGCGCTTGAGATTAAGCTCAGGGGCGACTCGCAGGTACATGTCCTGATCCAGGGCATTGTGATGGGTAATGAAGGGGCGTGCCGTGGCACCACCGGGAATGATTTGCATCATCGGTGTCTCCACTTCCATGAACCCCAATTCCTCGAAGTATTGCCGAATGAAGCGGACGATTCGAGAGCGGGCGACGAACAAATCGCGAGATTGCTCATTAACGATCAGATCCACATAGCGCTGGCGGTAGCGCATCTCCGTATCTGTCAGCCCCTTGTATTTATCCGGCAGCGGGCGCAAGGACTTGCTCAGTAGGCGAAAGCTGGCGACGCGGACACTGAGTTCACCCTTGCCAGTTCGGAATATTTCGCCCTCCGCGCCGATGATGTCGCCTAAATCCAGAGTCTTTAGCAGTTCGGCCTCTGCCCCTGCAAATGACTTATTATTTAAGTACAGCTGAAATTGGCCACTGCCGTCCTGAATCACCACGAAGGGGCCACGCATCCGCACTATGCGCCCCGCCACTGCGGTTTGCGCCGAAATTGCGGCAAGTTCATCCCTGTCCTTGTCACCGAAATCGGCGACTAATTGGGCCGCCGTGTTTTTACGATTGAAGTCATTGGGATAGGCCTGCCCCAGTTGGCGAATTGCATCCAGTTTCAGTCGACGCTGTGCGATCAACTTGTTTTCGTCTTCGCTCGGCTCAGACTTTTCCTCAGACTCTTCTTCGGTCATGGTTTCCTACTATTGTTCTACAGCCCCATTTTCAGGCTTGCTTCCATAAATTTATCCAGATCACCGTCCAGTACCGCAGCGGTGTTCGTCACTTCCACATTCGTGCGCAGATCCTTGATGCGAGACGCATCCAGCACGTAGGAGCGAATCTGGCTGCCCCATCCTATATCGGCCTTGGCGGCCTCCACCGACTGCATTTTTTCCTTGCGCTTGATATCTTCCAATTCGTATAACTTCGCCTTCAGCTGTTTAATCGCCATGTCCTTATTCTTGTGCTGTGAACGCTGATTTTGACACTGCACTACGACGCCGCTGGGCTCGTGGGTAAGCCGGACCGCGGAATCGGTTTTATTGACATGCTGACCGCCGGCGCCACTGGCACGATAAGTATCGATGCGGACCTTCGACATATCCAGATCTATTTTGATGTCATCATCTATTTCCGGCGCCACAAACACCGAGGCAAAAGAAGTATGACGCCTACTACCGGAGTCGAACGGGGATTTCCGTACCAGGCGATGTACACCAATCTCGGTTCTCAGCCAGCCGAAGGCATAGTCACCGCTGATGTGAACCGTCGCACTCTTGATGCCGGCGACATCGCCACCGGATACTTCCACTAACTCCGTCGCATAGCCCTTGTTTTCACTCCAGCGCAGGTACATGCGCAACAACATCTCAGCCCAGTCCTGGGCTTCGGTGCCGCCGGAACCGGCCTGGATATCCAGATAGGCATTCGCAGCATCCATCTCACCGGCAAACATACGTTGAAATTCAAGCCGTTCCAGCTGTGCTCGCAGGGCCTCGAGATCAGAATTCGCCTCATCATGAAGTTCCTGGTCGGACTCTTCCTGCGCCAGTTTCAACAAATCTTCGACTTCAGTAATGCCAGTGGTCAACTTGTCTATGGTAAGCACTACCGTTTCCAGCTTCGACCGCTCCTTACCCAGGGATTGTGCGTATTCCGATTTTTCCCAAACCGTGGACTCACCCAATTCCAGCTCTACTTCCGCGAGCCGATCCTTCTTGGTGTCATAGTCAAAGATACCCCCTGAGACTGTCTGTTCTTTCGCCTAACTGTTTCAACTTGGTCAATTGACTGTTTATTTCCAACATCTAAGAGGTCCTGTTCTTTGTCCTGTCTTGTTTATAACGACTGTATAAGGGAAAAGTGTATTTTACCCCAATCCTGCCACGGCAGCGACATCCAGACTTCCCCCCAAGATGCTTGTCCTGTCACCGCAGAAGCGAGTAGGCTGAGCAGCGGATGATTACCTGGATCCACAACGAAATACCCGGCACGGGCACGAAATAAACCATGAAGATTCACAATGCACCCATTAGCTGGCTGAAAACGGGTTTACCCTTTTCGTTAAAATTCGGTGATGTCTACTATTCCCGCGGGGATGAGTGTGCCGAGAGCCAGCATGTATTCCTGGCGGCCAACAAGCTCGAACAGCGCTGGCGGCTGCTATCGACTACCGCCCGAACCTTCACTATCGGTGAGTTGGGCTTCGGTAGTGGCCTCAATTTTCTACAAGTATGGCAAGCCTGGCAACAGGCGACGGTGCGACCTGCCCAGCTGCATTACCTGGCATTTGAACGATACCCCTTAAGCACTACTACCTTGAAACGGGTACACGCACAATGGCCCCAGCTGCAGCCCTGGTGCCAGCAACTGCAACAGGTTTACCCCGATCACAGTGGTGGCTGTCACCGGCTTTGCCTGTCGGATCATGTGATTTTGGATTTGTATTATGGCGATGCCTACGTCCAGCTACAGAACCGGCCGCGATTTGACAGATCCCGAATCCACGCCTGGTTCCTCGATGGCTTCAGCCCTCAGTCGAATCCGCAGTTATGGGAACTGGGGCTGTTCGAGTTGCTGGCCCGATGCAGCAATTCGGATACGACTGTTAGTAGTTACAGTGTCGCCGGCAAGGTGCGTAAGAATTTGCAAGGCGCCGGTTTCATCGTAAGAAAATTACCGGGCTTTGGTCGTAAACGGCATATGCTCGGCGCCAGGCTCGCCGACAATTATGCCGCCACCACGGATACCGAAACCAGACCGTGGTTTACACTCCTCGACCCTGCTGCCGTATCTGGTTATGCTAGCAGTAGAACCGCGCTGGTCGTCGGGGCTGGCCTCGCCGGTTGTAGCACTGCCTACAGTCTGGCACAGCGGGGCTGGCAGGTGACGCTATGCGAGGGTGGTGCCGAATTAGCTAGCGGCGCGTCCGGCAATAGCCAACTCGCGCTGCGCTGTCGACTCTTCAAACAGGCTTCGCCCGTAGCAGAGTATTTCCTCCATTGTTTCCTTTTTGCCCACAGGCAATTCGATCAGCTGGCCATATCCTCCGACTTGCTTTGGCGGAAATGCGGCGTGTTGCAGCTGGGCAGCGCCATGAAGGGGCGTCACAAAATATCCGACGCCGACCTCGACGCACTGTACTCACCAGCAGTGATCGCGCCGATGTCCCGAGCCGATGCTACCATCGCCGCCGGCATGGCTCTGGTAGATAGCGCCTGGTACCTCCCCAATGGCGGCTGGGTAAATCCCCTCTCTCTCTGCCGTGCCTATGTGTCACACCCAAACATTCACCTGCGTTGTTCGACCCCTATCACCAGCCTGCGCCGTGGGCGAGATACCTGGTCTGCCCTGGGCGCCGATGGAATTCCGGTGGCCGGTGAAACCAGCGTTGTTGTCATCGCGAACAGTTATCGGGCCGGGCAGTTTCAACAAACTGCTGCAATTCCATTGCAGGGTATTCGGGGTCAAGTCACCGAAATTGCCGGCAGCAAGCACAGCGAAGCGTTGAAGCTGGTGGTCAGTGGTGAGCGCAGCGTATTCCCGCTCCACGAAAACTCCCACACTGTCTCCGCAAGTTATGGCGGTGATGCCTCCAATCTCGACATTGAAGACAATGAAAATCTGGAGAATATCAGGCTTGCTTCGACCCTCTTCGAGGAGCGCCAGGTTTTGTCTTCGAGTATCGCGCAGGCACGGGCCTCGGTGCGCTGTAATTCTCCAGACCATCTTCCCGTGGTCGGGCCGGTCGCAAATACCGTAGCGATACAATCGAGATTTGGCGCATTAACCGATAATGCCCGCACGCAGTTTTCCATCCCCATCGCAGCAACTACAGAAAACGCAATCCACCATCGAGGTCTCTATATCAACACGGCCCACGCCTCCAACGGTCTCGCCAGTTGTCCGCTTAGCGCCGAGTACCTCGCCAGTTTGATAAATGGAGAAAACATACCGATTAGCGCAGCCGCCACCGAGGCGCTCAATCCAGTAAGATTTCTAATCCGGAATTTGAAAAAACAGACAGGGATTATTTAACGCTTGTGGAAGCGGGTTACTGCCTCAGGAAAACCTATAATTCATCGTTAAAGCTTGCACTGTCATCGCCTCGGACAGCGATCATTTTACAACGATCAGGCATGAATCCAGGCCGCGATACAAATTAACGTATTTCAAGCAACTCGACATCGAATATCAATGCCGAATTAGGCGGTATCGCCGGGGTCGGCGAAGAGGTGCCGTAAGCCATAGCCGGTGGAATGAAAAGGCGCCACTTGTCACCTACCTTCATCAGCTGCAATGCCTCGGTCCAACCGGAGATTACTTGCGAGAGGCCAAACTGAGCCGGTTCGCCGCGATCGACGGAGCTATCGAATACGGTGCCGTCGGTGAGGGTGCCGTGGTAGTGGGCAAGCACGGCTTCATCGACTGAAGGCGAGGCGCCATCAGCCGGACCCGATGTCAGAATCAAATATTGTAGGCCGGAATCGAGACTGACAACCCCCTCCCTGCCCGCATTTTGACGCAAAAATTCTTCGCTCGCTGCCAGATTATCAGCCAGGGTTACCTGTGCTGTTTCCTGTGCCCGTTGTTGATACATTTGTATTGCCGAAAATAACTCCTCATTACTCAGCTTGACGGTACCGGCAACCGCATCTTGTAAGCCAACGATAAAACTGCCCAGGTTGATACCATCGAGAATCTGCTGTTCGATCAGGTTTTGACCGATGTTTGCACCTATCGAATAAGCGATGCGATCGTCGTCATTTTCCAGATCGATATCACCCTGGGCTGCCGCACCAGCTGCAAGGAATAACACGAGCGCGCCTATACCTGGCAATTCTTTAATAAAAATTGTTTTCATACCATTTCCCTTACATTCATAGGACAATCACCAACTTGGCTCGCTTTAGACCGCCGCTACCGAATTGAGGGACATACTAGCGAGCTTGGGTGACAAATACTAGCAGGCCGAACTTTCTGCAGAGTCCGGACTCAAAATATCATGTCGCTCCACAAGCTACCCCTATTTGACAGCAAGACGAAAACAACTGCCGAGATGCCCGCTTCGAAACCAATTATCTCTCTTCTCTGCCTCGTCTCAGCACTGGCAATACTGAGCCAATGTTCCCAGAAATTTACGGTATCGGTTAACAATCAGGCAATCTTCGATCCTGACAGTCGCCTGCTTGACCAGCAAACCATCGATTCCAACCTGCAGGGATGCATTAATCTCGCGGTGCGGCAACAAAAGCTGATTAGCGCCACCGAACTCACCATCTTGTCTTGCCCGAATTCACAGGTAAGTGTTCTTGACAACATCGAGCAATTGGCCCGCTTACGATTTTTAGACCTTGCCAGTAATTCAATCAGCAACCTTACGCCCCTCGAGCAATTAGACCAACTCAGCGGCCTCAATCTGGTGAACAATATCATCACCGACATCAGTCCCCTGTTCAATATTGCCAGCCTGGCTTCCGTCAGTCTCAGTGGTAACCCGGAAATCGACTGCGAGCAACTCGATGCCCTTGAAGATAAACTGGGGGACAAGCTGACTCGGCCGGCAAGTTGTCATAACTGATTTCAGGGTCGCGCCGATTCCTGAATCAATGCCGGGTCTTGTCACCGCGATCTTCTTTGCTTGCCGGCTCCGATGGCAGCGCAGTGCGTCCCTCATCTTCCTCCAGGGCCGAACTCAACAACGCCGCTTTGTGTTTCTTCGCCGTCTTGGCGCCAAGTTGTTTCAGGGTTTCAACCCGCTTTATCAGGTTGCCACGACCGGACTGCAGCTTGTTGTGGGCACGATCAAAACTTTTTTTACTGGCGTCGATCTTGGTGCCAACGTCGTCCAAATCTTCAACGAAGGCAACGAATTTATCGTAGAGTGCACCGGCACGTTCCGCTATTTCTTTCGCATTGAGATTTTGCTGCGCCAGTCGCCACAGGTTTTGAACGGTCTTCAATGTGGTGAGCAAGGTGGTGGGACCGACGAAAATAATATTACGATCGAAGGCGTAAAGTGAAAGTTCGGGGTCATTCTGGATCGCCGTGAAGTAGGCAGCCTCTATCGGCATAAACAAGAAAACGTAGTCCAGCGAGTTAATGCCAGCCAGATTCTGATAGTCCTTCGCAGAGAGGGATTTTACGTGTTGGCGGATAGATTGCAGATGTTGTTTGAGTAAGTCTTCCTGCTCCTGCGACTCGTCACTGCCACAGAACGCATCCCAGGCTTTCAGGGAGACCTTGGCATCGATAATCAGGTCTCTAGACTCCGGCAGGTGCACGATGACATCGGGCTGATAGATGGCCCCGTCTTCCGCCTTGAGGCTGGCCTGCACTTCATATTCCCTACCCTTCACCAGGCCGGACTTTTCCAGTACCGACTCCAGAATAAACTCACCCCAGCTACCCTGGGCTTTGTTATCCCCCTTCAGCGCATTGGTCAGATTGATCGCATCGGTACTGATCTTGTTGTTTAACTCCTGCAGGTTCTTAATCTCCCTGGCCAGGGAGAAGCGTTCCTTGGACTCCTTGTCGTAAGTCTCTTCAACCCGTTTTTCAAATTGTGTGAGTTTTTCCTGCAGGGGAGAGAGTATGGTGGCGAGACTGTCTTTGTTTTTCTCCAGAAAGTTTTTGCTCTTGTCTTCGAATATTTCATTTGCGAGATTTTTGAACGCCGCACCCAGCTGTTCCCGCGACTCATTAAGCAAGCTGAACTTTTCGTCGAACTGCTTTCTTTCCAGATCCAGACTGGTCTGCAGCCTGGCGATGTCTTCCCGGAAGCTTTGATTATCGCCCTGCAGAGAATGGTGGTCTGCTTGCAATTGCGTCAGCCTGGCCTGCAAATTGGCCGTTTCCGATTCCTTCGCGGCGCATCGTTCCTGGGCGCCGGCTTCGCTAATGCTAATCAGCTGTAGCTTACGCAGCAATACAGCGATTGCTGCAGCAAGCAACAACAATCCGGCACCGAGAAATAAGGAACTAGTCATTAGTTTATGTACGCCATCGAGGGTGAATCGTCTTTGCTGCCATACAGAGGGAGTAACAGCGGGTGAGTAGCCTTGCGCACGCGCATGGGCTAGCTGAGATTGTCGTTGATAACTTGCAACAGCTCTTCGAGAATTTGATCTGTTTCTTCCGAGCTTTCCTGCGCCTGCATCAGCACGTTGACCACCGTACCGGTTTCTTGCAGCCGTATGCTGAAGTCTTTCTCTTGCACCACTTCGTCATCGTTGCCACCAAACAGTCGACCGATAAAACCCACATCTTCTTCTTCGACAATGCCGGCAAATTTAACATTGAAATACGCTTCCGTTCTGTCGCTATCGACGATGACGATTTCGGCATTTTCCAGAGCTTGGCGAACCTGCACCCAGGCTCTGTTGAATTCGATTCGCAACTCCAGTATCTGCTCACCGAGTTCATTTTCTATGATATTTGCCTTGTGCTCTGCTTCGATGCTGCCGGCCAGCAGGCTCGAAGTAGAAGCCTGGTATACATCATTGCGATCGGCAAGATATTGGGACACGGTTTCGAGAATCTGCCGTTCCTTATCGGCCGAATCGGAGCTTTCCGGCCAGTTTAAAACAGTAGGGGCCGACTCACTTCTTGAGCTTTGCATATGTAGCACGTAAATTTCTGAATAACCGGAGTGCAAACCCGGTTCGATGGTGACCCTGTATTTGTGCCGGGATTCGATTTCGTTATCGACTTCGAGCCAGGAAGTTTCCATGATACCAGCGCTTGGGTCTTCGAAATCGAGAATGATTTCCAGGCGCGTCCAGTAATCTCTTACCAGGGGCCAGACCTGTCCTGGAGTCGCATCTAGGACAATCCAGTCGTTGCCGCCAAGGCTTTGAATGATAACCCCCTGGCGCCGGTTAGTTTCGATGGGCTTGGGCAGGGGGATTCTGTCGAACACTTCCGATGTCGCAAACAGTCGTTCGGGAATGACGTAGAGCTGGTCAATGGTATAGCTGTCCAGCCTTGCCGGAATAGTCATGGCGGGAAGCATCGGCGCATCGGTGTAGCTTTCAATGCGATTACGAAATATGCCGGTCTCGCCGGTCAGATAACCGCAGGCGCCAAGCGGCAAGAAAAGACCAATTATGATTAATTTTCTGAACACTAAAACGATTCCTGAATTATTGGATTACGCGGCCACAGACAGGCTGATACCTGCCTGCTGTAGAGCATCATTTACTTGGATGTGATATCTGGCCTCAAGTTCCACCATCGGCAATCTAATTCCTACCTCAATCATGCCCATCTTCTGCAAGGCCCACTTCACCGGCACCGGGTTTGCTTCCAGGAACAGATTCGCGTGTAAGCAGGCGAGTCGGTCATCGACGACCTGCGCCGCTGCAGCATCACCGGATAACGCCAATGCACACATCGCCGACATCTGCGCTGGCGCCACATTCGCAGTGACGGAAATTGTACCCGCCGCCCCACGTAATATCAGCGGCAGGGACAGTGCATCTTCGCCGCTATAGATCAGCAGACGGTCCCCGCACTCCCGGATGAGTTGCAGGCCCCGGGACAGATCACCGGTGGCGTCCTTGACGGCGACGATATTTTCCAGCTCAGCCAGTCTGCTGACAGTCTCCATGGTCAGGTCGCAGGCGGTCCGGCCCGGAACGTTGTATAAAATTTGCGGAATGTCGACGGCCTCCGCTATCGCCTTGAAATGACGATATAGGCCCTCCTGTGAAGGCTTATTGTAATAAGGGGTAACCAGCAGAGCGGCGTCGGCGCCATGCTCCCGAGCAGATTCCGTAAAGAACAGGGCCTCGGCGGTGTTATTCGATCCGGTACCGGCGATGACAGGAATCCGACCCCTTACCGCCTCAACTGCGTGGGCAACCAGATCACAGTGTTCCTGGCTGGTCAGCGTCGCCGACTCGCCGGTCGTCCCCACCACGACAACGGCATTGGTGCCAGACTCGATATGCCACTGCAGCAGGCGATCGAACGCAGGCAGGTCCAGCGCACCATCGCTGTGCATCGGCGTAACGATCGCTACGATGCTGCCTCGAACCTCGAAAGACATGGAATTCCTTTTACCAGAATAAGAACGGATATCAGACTAAAAAAGCACCGGTGTCACCATCTACGGGCCTGACCGGTGATTTTAGCATATCGCCGCAACCACGACCAAAGTTCAAACCTGCCGGGTCTCGCCGATCTTGGCTTGCAGGCGGCCGGGCCAGGCATTTATGATGGCCTTGATGAATGTGGCCAGTGGAATCGCGAAAAATACGCCACCCAAGCCCCAGATACCACCGAAGACCAGCACCGCACTGATGATAGCCACCGGGTGAAGGTTGACCGCTTCCGAGAATATCACCGGAACCAGCACATTGCCGTCGATCAATTGCAGCACTCCATAGGCAACCAATACCGCGTAAAATTCACCGCCGATTCCCCATTGCACAAAAGCCACCGCGGCAATTGGTACCGTCACTACGGTAGCACCTATGTAAGGCACGATCACAGACAATCCAACCAGCACCGATAACAGCAACGCATAGTTGATCCCGAGCAGGACGAATATGAGATAACTGGCACTACCAACGAGGATTATTTCCACTACCTTGCCACGAATATAATTCGAGAGCTGTTGGTCCATTTCCACCCAGATGCGACTCATCAGCGGTCGGTTTCGGGGCAGAAAATTACCCGCCCACTTCACCAACTGAGTCTTGTCCTTCATCACGAAGAAAACCAGGATGGGCACGAGGATGACGAAAATCACCCAGGCGATAACGCTGGGAATACTGGCCAGCGAATATTCCAGTATGATCTGACCGTAGTCGGCGAGCTCACCTCTAACGCCAATAATAAAATCCTGAATCTGTTGCTCGGAGAACAAATTCGGGTAATTTTCCGGCAACAACATCAGGGACGCCTGCCACTGACTTAGCAAATTGGGCAACTCATTCATCAGGCGACGCAATTGGTTCCAGGCCTGGGGCAGGAGAAATAACAACAACAGCAGGAAGATGCCGATGAACAGCATGTAGACCAGGGTGAAAGCCAGCCGTTGCGACAGATCATAACGCAGCAGCACATTGATCAGACCCTGCATGAGATAGGCGATAATCACGGCGGTGATTAACGGCGCCAACGCACTACCAAACACCAATAATATGGTTAGACCGAGTGCCAGCAGGATTACCAGAATGACTGATTCTTCATCGTGAAAGTAACGATCATAAAAATCACTGAGTAGTTGTTTCATGCCAATCTTATCCTTGTCATAAGCTAACCCTTCCTGATCCAGTAAAAATAGGTTCGCTCATTTTTCTGAAAATCCAGAATCTGATGATCACTGTGATCGACGAAGAGCTGAAAATCCTTCTCCGAACCGGGATCGGTCGCCACCACCTTCAGAATTTGATTGGGCTTCATATTATTCAAAGCCAGTTTCGCCTTCAGCAAGGGCATGGGGCACTGCAAACCACTCAGGTCAAGCTCTATATCTACATCTATGTCCATCGCAGTATTTTATCCTGCTACATCTAATTTCGCCACAAGACACCGGCCCCGTAGAGCAAGCTGAGCCGCTCCAGGATCGCCTGTTTGCATAACTAAAATGCAATATTTTGTGGTAGTCTGGGTCTTACACAGTATTGTGATTGTTCTGATGCGTATACGAACCCGCTGGATAATTTCTTCATTCCTGCTAATTCCTCTTAGTTTGTCGTCATTTGGACCGCAAGCTCAAACGCCCCTGCCCCGTTTGGGAGATCGAATCTCCGGCACCCTATCGTTGGGGCAGGAATATGAGATGGGGCAACAGTTCCTGAGCTCCATCCGACGGGCGACCTCGACCATACCCGATGCTCTCTTAAACGCCTATCTGGAAAATCTCACCTATAAGCTGGCGGCCCAGAGTCAGCTCCAGGATCATCGCCTCTCCTTCATTATTATCGACAGCCAGGAGTTGAACGCATTTGCTGCTCCCGGAGGCATTATCGGTGTCAACACCGGTTTGTTCCTGAACGCTGAGACCGAAGCCGAGTTTGCTTCGGTAATGGCCCATGAGATCGCCCACGTCAGCCAGCGCCACTTCGCTCGCAGTATCGATGATGCCAAAGCGAATCGAATACCTGAATTAGCCGCCCTGCTGGCCGGAGTGATCGTCATGGCGACCTCCGATACTCAACATGGCCAGGCTGCTATCGCTGCGTCCCAGGGTCTGGCGCTGGAAAATCGCCTGCGCTTCAGTCGCAGCAACGAGGCCGAGGCGGATCGCATAGGTCAGGATACGATGTTCAACGCCGGCTTCGATCCGGACCACATGTCCTCCTTATTCGAACGTCTGATCGCGATCAATCGCTTCGGCAGACGACCACCGGAATTCCTTTTGTCTCACCCGGTCACCGAATCGAGAATCGCCGATGCCCGCGGCCGGGCGATTCGTTATCCCTCTCGATCCTACAGCCAAAACCTGGAATACCAGATCATCCGCGCCCGCGTGGTTGGACACTACGCCACCGACAAGCAAAGCATGGTTGCCAACAGCGAAAGAGCGCTGCAGATCAGCCACGACGAATTTTCCCGTGACGCCAGTCGCTACGGGCTTGCTGTCTCCTATTTCGAAAATAAACAGTACGGCAAAGCCCTTCGGGCCCTGGCGCCCCTGCTGGAAAAAGAGCCAAATCGAATCAGCTACGTGGTAACCCAGGCGGAGATCTACACCGCCCAGAATGAACCAGGAAAATCTCTGAATTACCTGCGCCGGCATTTGCAAATTAATCCCGACAACCATCCCCTCACCATGGCCTATGTCGATGCTTTGGTGGAATCCCGTGCTTACAGTGAAGCAGCTGTGTTGATGGAAAGGCACAGCCAGTCCAGGCCCAGCGACCATCACCTGTGGTTCCTGCTTGCCGAAGTCCAGGGCCAGGCCGGAAACATCAGCAAGGTCCATCAGGCCCGAGCCGAATACTTTGTGCTGCTGGCAGATTTAGGCAAGGCTCGGGAACAGCTACAGTACGCCTTACGCATCGAGACTGACAACGGTGCGGTGCCGGCGGAAGAGGCCAGGCTGCGGCAAAAAATCCGTGAACTCGAACAGAGAATGAGCGGCTAGGCTCGTCCCTTCACTTTGAGTTTATTACTAGCGGCAAAGTCGAGCATCCGTTGCAACGGTATCATGGCCTGGGCAGCGAGGGCGACATTCACTTCGATTTCATTATCTCCCGCCAATAAAGAATCATAGAGTCTTTGCACCGAATTCATGCCCATCCACGGACAATTCGCGCAGCTTCTGCAAGATGCATCGTTACCCGCAGTGGGCGCTATAATGAAGCGTTTGTCCGGCGCTTCCTTGCGCAACTTGTGAAAAATACCCTGGTCGGTAGCGACGATAAATTCAGGATTCGGCAAGCGCCTGGCGGCCGCTATAATCTGGGTGGTCGAGCCGATAACATCAGCCATTTCCAGTACTGCGGCAGGTGATTCCGGGTGTGCCAGCACCGCGGCTTTTGGATACAGGGCACGCATATCCTGCAGGCCCCTGGCCTTAAATTCCTCGTGCACGATACAGGCGGCATCCCATAACAACATATCCGCCCCCGTGGTTTTCTGAATGTAACGACCCAGGTGCTGGTCCGGCGCCCACAGAATTTTCTGACCCTGATCCATCAGATGTTCGATGACATCGACAGCGATACTGGAAGTGACCACCCAATCTGACCGCGCCTTTACCGCCGCCGAGGTATTGGCATATACCACTACCGTCCGCTGCGGATGCTGGTCGCAGAAAGCAGAGAAGCGCTCGATTGGACAAGCAATATCGAGAGAGCAGGTAGCATCCAGGGTCGGCATCAACACCGTCTTATCCGGACTCAGAATCTTCGCCGATTCCCCCATAAAACGCACACCGGCCACCAGCAGAATATCGGCGTCACACTCTCTGCCGAATCTCGCCATTTCCAGGCTATCACCGACGAAGCCATCGCTTTCCTCCGCCAGGTCCTGCAGCAGGGAATCAGTGTAGTAGTGGGCAATCAGGCGGGCATTTTTCGCCACCATCAAATCCTGCACCTGGCTGCGGTAGCGCTCGAGTTCAGCCTGATCCAATTGCTCAGGCATGGCGGCACGATCCAGGTACTGCTTCACAATGGCGGTGTCCGCCGCCAGTCGAGACCCGGAATTTACGGTGCCTACCTCACTCATAGTCAAACTCAAACAATCCAAGAGTCCCCATTTTATCACAGGAACAATGGCAGACTAACGAAATCGGGCAGGCAAGGCGGTGTCAGCGTATCAAAATCTATGACCGTTAGTCTTAGCTTTCTAGGGTGGGAAATTAGTGGTGGGGCGTGCGCGACTCGAACGCGCGACCAAAAGGTTAAAAGCCTTCTGCTCTACCAACTGAGCTAACGCCCCACGCAGAGGCCGGTATAGTACTATCAAAATAAAAAAAGACAAGCCATGGACCGAAATTTTGTTAAAGGTTCAGGGCAGATGATTTCAACTCAAACAGGTTCAGTGAAGACACGCTGCACGAGGCTAAGCTCCTGCCTCAGCGGCTTCCCTTATATCTATTGATAATTAGTAGGGTCATCGACTCCCGCATCATGAAATCCCTGCTTCCGAAATCGACAGCTATCACAGCGACCGCAGGCCCTGCCCCCAGCATTTGCCTGATAGCAAGACACCGTCATCCTGTAATCAATGCCAAGCCTGGTGCCGGTCTTGATTATTTCCGCCTTGCTCAGGTCGATTAAGGGGGTTTTCAGGGTGATGCTACCGCCTTCGACGCATATTTTGGTCGCCAGGTTGATCAGCCGCTGAAAAGCGGCGATGTATTCAGGGCGGCAGTCCGGGTAGCCAGAGTAATCTACGGCGTTGACGCCGATGAAGATAGCCCGGGCCGCCAGCACTTCCGCCCAGGCCAGGGCGTAGGAGAGGAAAACCGTGTTGCGTGCCGGTACATAGGTGATGGGAATGCCGCCCGCCACCGCTATCGCCTCTGGCATCGTGATATCAACATCAGTGAGGGCCGAGCCGCCCAGTTGCCCCATCTCGAGGGCAATGACCTTGTGCTCGCGCACGCCCGCTGCATCCACCACCTTCCGCGCCGCCAGCAATTCGCTGGCTGAACGCTGGCCGTAATCGAAGCTGACCGCGTAACACTCATAGCCGTGCTGCTGGGCGATCGCGAGGCAGGTGGCAGAATCCAGGCCGCCGGAAACCAGGACTACCGCTTTCTTGCTTGCTTTGGATTTTTTCATGCTGTTGCTTGGTGCTGGCGCTTATCTGCCAGGTTCCAGCCCCCATATGTATTTATGCAGCTGTAACTGAACCCTTACCCGTAGTGAATCCACCAGCACCCACTCCGCAAGCTGGGCCGGTTGCAGCTGATCAAAGGAGGGTGAGAACAGTATATCTTCCACTTTATTGCTCAGATCGTGCTGATCGATCCTGGCCTTCGACCACTCGTAGTCAGACCGGTCGCAGATGACAAATTTCACCTGATCACCACGCTTCAAGTACGAAATATTTTCATACAGATTCTTATCGGTTTCCATGGAGCCGGGTGTCTTTAAATCCAATACCACGGACACGCGCTCGTCGACCTTATCGATCAACATCGCCCCACTGGTTTCGAGAGACAGCTTGTAGCCTTCATCACACAGCAATTTCATTAAGGCAATGCAGTTAGGCTGGGCCAGAGGTTCACCACCGGTGATGGTCACATAGGGGCAGGAATACTCATCCACCCTGGACTTGATGACGGTCAGTTCAAGTAATTCACCGCCGCTAAACGCATACTCGGTGTCGCAGTACTGGCATCGCAGCGGGCAGCCGGTGAGCCTGACAAACACGGTCGGTAGTCCCACGGTTCTGGCTTCGCCTTGCAAGGAATGAAAGATCTCAGTGATTCTAAGTGTTGCTGGCGATGTGGGGGAAGTGGACATCTCTAGGGATCAAATGACCGGTAAGGAAGAAGCAAAGCCCAGGTGACACATGCAGTCTGCGTCCTTTGCTGCTGGAAACTATTGACGAGAAGCAATCCTAATCGAGTAACAGCAGCCTGGTATCCGCCAGATTGGCGACACCAGTATTGGGAAATCTTCTTCTAATGTCGTTCAACAATTGTTTGGCCTGGGGGATATTCCCCAAACCCTGGTACGCCAGCCCCAGGCCATACATGGCATCCGGTAGCTTCGGTGAGTCGGCGTATTGGTTCAGAATAATTTCATAGGACTCCCGCGCCTCATCGAATCGATTGAGATAAAGATAGGCCTGCCCTTTCCAATAATAGGCGTTGGTAACGAAACGACCCTGGGTGTAGATACTCAAATACTGATCGAACTCGGCGAGGGAACGCTCGAAGTTGCTATTGATTACCGAGTCATAAGCCATCTGATAAAGTTGCTGCTCGCTCAAAACCGCGGGCTCCAGCGTGGCTCGGCCGCTGTTGGCCGAAGAGGAGTTGGCGGCCGAATTACCGCGCGAATTGGCGAGAAAACTACCGCTAATGGCAGGTTCTATGGCAGCTGAAGTCGAGCTTGCGCCGTCGACAAGTGTTGAGTTTCCTGCTGTCACACCAGCTGGCCCTGAATTCACTGGCGGTGCCGGCGTCGAATCGTTGGTAATCGGGTTGACGGTGCTGGGAACCGGTACGGTGGCCGTCGCCTCCAGCGAACTCAGTCGGTCATCGATATTGGTATAACGACTGCGGGAGTCCCGCCGCAACTTACGTTGCTCGAAACCCAGCTCTTCAATCAGCGCTCGAAGAGCCTGGACTTCAGTCTGTAGGTTGCGATTTTGATCCAGCAACAATGACAGGGCATCGTTGTACGAAGAGGTGTTGCTCTGGCCTGGAGTAAAGGACTGGGACTCGACTACAAAACTCGAAACCTGCGCTAGCGCCGACGAGCCAAGAACAATCGTAGCGAGGACAATTGTGTAAAGACCGATCAATAACCTATTCGTTGTGACCACCTGGGTTTTTTTCAAGATCCTAGTCCACCGAAACTCGCTACTGGATTTCGACCCGTCGATTGCGGCTGTAAGCCCGTTCGGTCTGACCATTTTGATCAGGCCTTTCCTCACCGTAGCTTACCACCTCGATCTGGGAACGAGACGCACCATTGACGATCAGATAATTGAGAATACCGTTGGCGCGACGCTCGCCTAATGCCAGGTTGTATTCCCGGGTACCGCGTTCATCGGCATGCCCTTCCAGGCGGATTCGCTTGCCCGGATTAGCGGCAAGATCGCGGGCATGGTGAGTCAGGGTTTCGCGATCTTCGGACTTGAATTCGGCGATATCGAAATCGAAATAGAACACCACCTGGCGCAGCGCATCCTGAGCTGCAATCTCATCCTGGGTCAATCGACCACTATCGGAGCCGGCAGTGGTAGTAGCCGGGGTGGTGCCGCTATTACTGCTGGAAGCAGTCTCGCCACCGCTGTTATCTTCTTCCGGCTCGTTAGTTGAGCTACAGGCCGTCACGGCAAATAGTGAAACGACTATGAAACCTACTTTAAGAAATTTATTGCTTTGCTTGCCCACTCTTTAAGTCCTCCGAAGACCTTCTATCGTTTATCTAAAATCAGCAGCTGGAATGCCCCTGAATACTCGCACTTATTCTGTCAATTGCTAAGTAGTTCAGAAGCTCCTTAATTCAGGAACGGAGACCAGGAAGGCTCCCGCACATCGCCCTGTGAGGATGGTAGCCGGAACTTCACTCGCCCGTCAATGGATACGGCATCTAACACACCTCTGCCATTGAATTTTGTCGCATACATAATCATGCTGCCGTTGGGTGCAATACTGGGTGATTCATCCAAAGAGGTGTCGGTCAGGGTGATAACTCTCAGGGTTTCAATATTCAGCACCGCGATCTGGTAATTTGGATTCTGGCGGGTTTCCCGGCGCACATGCACCAGATTCACTCCATCGGGCAGAAAAGCCGCCTTCATGCACTGAAAACAGTCATAGGTGAGTCGTTCCACATCGAAGGCGCTGGCTCCCAGCTCGATCTGGTAAATCTGCGGTTGTCCGGTTCGATCCGACATAAAAACCACGGAACGGCCATCCTTACTCCAACTCGGCTCGGTATCGATAAGCGGATGATCGGTAATCCGCATCAGTTGATTGCTGGTCAGGTCCTGTACGTAGACATCTGGAGACCCGTCTTTAGATAAGACCATCGCCAGTTTACTGCCGTCCGGGGACCACACCGGAGAGCTGTTGATATTCGGATAGTTGGTTATTTGTCGACGCTGGCCGCTAGCGATATTTTGAATATAGATGCGTGGCAAACTGGTCTCGAAGGAGACATAAGCCACATCCAGCCCCGTCGGCGACCAACTCGGCGACATGATGGGTTCCTGTGACTCCAGCAATATTTGCGCGCGCTGACCGTCATAATCTGCCTTTTCCAGGCGGAAATTGGTGAGCTCTGGACTAATATAGTCGGCGACCACGTACATAATCTGGGTGGTGAAGGCGCCCCGGGTCCCCGTAACCTCCCCGAATACTACGTTGCTGATGGCATGGCCAATATCCCGCAATTGCGTCACGCTGCCGGTTAGCACCTCGCCGGCGAGCTTCAACTCCCGGTTGATATCGAAAAACTCGTATTGCACCCGTACCAGCTGACTGCCGGCGGCGCGACTGATCTTGCCCACCAGCAGATAATCCTGGGCCAGCAGGCGCCAATCCCGGTAGAAAACCTCCCGCTCCTCGCTGGGCATACTCAGCATATTTGAGCGAGAAAGTGCACGAAATTCACCGACTTGCTCGAGGTCATTAAGCACTATCTGGGTCACATCTTCGCTCAATACGCCGCTGCCCTCCCAGGAAAAAGGCACGATGGCGATAGGTATGGGGTTGTCGACGCCCTTGGTAATCTGGATGCTTAATTCCCCGTGGGCAGCAAATGAAACCAGACCCAGCAGGCACAAAGCCACGGCCATGAGTGTTCTGCGTGTTTTCAAAACAATAAGTCCTCGGGTTGGAAGATCAGAGACAGGATCCTGAAGTTCCTGTTAAAGAGATTAATCGGCAATGTCTGCAATTCTCTGAACGGCGCCGCTCGGTAAACCGCGTTTTCTGCGGAGCGGTCGAAGGCCACATCACCGCTGCTCTCGGTAATCGAGGCCGTTACCAGCTCACCGGTGGGCAACATCCGTATTTGCAAGATCGCCCGCATACCATTTCTGGCGCTCGGCGGTCGTGACCAGTTTTCCTGTACCAGCTGTTGGATCAAGGCGGTGGCGCTCTGTACCAGCTCAAATTCAGTGCTCGCCAATTCCTGAGCGGCCTGTTGGCGTTGACGCTCCTGCTCCCTGGCCTGATTTATTTGCCGCAGCCTGGTCTGTTCATCCTGTGCTCTCTCCTCTTCTTGACGGGCTCGCTCCGCCTCGAGTCGGGCTTGCCTCTCGTTCTCGGCCTGCTGTTGCCGCCGCAGGGCATCGGCGTCGAGCTGCCTTTGCCGTTCCTGCGCCTGCTGACGCGCCCTTTCCTCAGCTGCCGCTTGCGCTGTTTCCAGTTCGGCCTCGGTCTGCCGCCGCAATTCCTGTTCCCGTGCCAGTCGCTGCTGCTGCAGTCGTTCGAGACGCTGGCGCTCCAGGTTCTGCTGGTTGCGGACCTGGGGATTGACATCGATCAGCAGTGCCTTGACGACCGTCGGCTGCACCAGATTAAGCGTGTCCATTCTGCTGTTTGCCTGAAAATAAATCAGTGCGGCCAATACCAGACAATGGAAGCTGACGGCAGCAATTATGGATACCGGATAGCCGTTGTAAATCACCAGATTGTCTAAGTTGTTGTACATATTTTCTGAAACCGAAGCCCTGGCATTACAGGCTGTTGAGCGGTTGAGTAATAAAGCTGGGATTGGAAACCCCGGCCTGATTCAGTGTGGTGATCAAGGTAATCATCGCTCCCCAGTTTGCAGAGCTGTCGCCTTCCACCAGCACCTGAATCTGTGGATTGGCACTCATGATGCGGCCGACCTGAGCACCGAGGGTCTCCAGCGCCACCGGCTGCCTGTCATCGCCGGTGGCGCCGACACTCAGGTAGTATTCTCCACTAGACGTAATCGACACTACCAGGATTTCAATGTTCTCATCGATAGCCAGGGGCTCGTTATTGGCCTGAGGCAACTCCACCTCGATGCCCTGGTTCAACAGTGGCGCCGTCACCATGAACACGATCAGCAAAACCAGCATCACATCAATATAGGGCACGACGTTGATCTCGGCCATCGGCTTATGCCGCTTGCGAACCTTTATTTCCACTCGTTAACCCTGCCTCTTTAAATCTGGTGATTTGCTGTCCTAATCGCTGTGTATCTGCCGATGCAGGATGCTGGAGAACTCATCGCTGAAGGTAATATAGCTACCGGTTATGTTATCCACATTTGCTGAATATTTATTATAGGCAACCACCGCAGGAATCGCGGCGAACAACCCCATCGCCGTGGCGATGAGCGCCTCGGCGATGCCTGGCGCCACTACCTGCAATGTCGCCTGGGCCTGGTTCGCCAGGCCGATGAAGGAGTTCATGATGCCGATGACGGTGCCGAACAGGCCGATATAGGGTGACACCGAGCCTACCGTGGCCAGGAACGGTAGATGCTTCTCCAGTTTTTCTTCTTCCCTGGAATAAGCCACCCGCATCGCCCGTTGTGCACCTTCCATGACCGCGTCTCTATGTACCGACTCCTGCCGTCGTAGGCGCATGAATTCCTTAAAGCCGGCACGAAATATATTCTCCATGCCGACTATTTGCATATTTTCCCGCTGCATTTCGGTGCCTTCTTTATAGAGCTGGGTTAAATCCATGCCGGACCAAAATCGATGCTCGAAATTTTTCACACCCTTTTTTGCCGCCGACAACACCAGCCATCGCTGAGCGATCATGACCCAGGAAACTACGGATAACAGTAATAAGGTCAGCATGACGAACTGCACCGCCGCGCTGGCATTCAGAATCAGTTGCAGTGGACTCAATTCATTCACCTAGTTTTCTCCAAAATTAGCAGCTTGCTGCACGCCAGATTATCAATTATGACAGCCCTTCCACGCAGATAATCCGTGGGCTCAGAGGACTATTCGGCCAAATAGTGAAATAGTTTGGTTAAAAAGCATTTAAACGCCGAATTGTAACGTTCAGGGGATAAATAGGGGCATTAAGCAGGTCAAACGTGGCCTAAATGTGACAGGCTGCGGCGCTGTCAACAGATAAACCGATTGCTCATCCAGGGCCTTCCTCATCGACCGAATCCAGGCTGAACAGGTCCTGGTTCTGGACGCTGGGTTTGATGCCGAAATGTCGGTAGGCGTATTGTGTAACCACCCGTCCCCGTGGTGTGCGCATGATAAATCCCTGTTGTATCAAGTACGGCTCCAGCACGTCCTCCACCGTATCCTTCTCCTCCGAGATTGCCGCCGCGATGCTGTCGAGCCCCACCGGGCCACCATCAAACTTCTCGATCATGGTCAGTAACAGGCGCCGGTCCATATGATCGAAGCCGTTCTTGTCGATGCTCAACATATCCAATGCCATGCCGGCAGACTCTAGGTCAACCCTGCCACCTAACTTCACTTCAGAATAGTCCCGCACTCGTCGCAATAGCCTGTTGGCGATGCGAGGGGTGCCGCGGGAACGCTTCGCGATCTCCGCCGCACCCTCGCGATTACATTCGACGCCGAGGATATTCGCCGAACGGCTGACTATCTGGCTCAATTCACTCACCGAGTAAAACTCGAGTCGCTGAATGATGCCGAAACGATCTCGCAGTGGAGAAGTGAGCAACCCGACCCTGGTGGTCGCCCCCACCAGCGTGAAAGGTGGCAGGTCCAGCTTGATGGAACGCGCCGCCGGCCCTTCGCCGATCATGATATCCAACTGATAGTCTTCCATCGCCGGATACAGGATCTCTTCGATGGCGGGACTGAGCCGGTGAATCTCGTCGATAAACAACACATCCCCGGCTTCGAGATTCGTCAGCATGGCGGCCAGATCTCCAGCTTTTTCCAGCACCGGACCGGAGGTGGTTCTAATAGCAACCTTGAGTTCGTGGGCGATGATATAGGCCAGGGTGGTCTTGCCCAGGCCGGGAGGACCGAACACCAGGGTGTGATCCAGGGGTTCACTACGATTACGAGCAGCATTGATAAAAATATCCATCTGCTCTTTTACCACCTCCTGCCCCACGTAGCTCTGCAGGGTCAGCGGCCGAATCGCCTGATCCTGTGAGTCTTCCATGGCGGTGCCGGCGCCGGAGATGAGTCTTTCTTCTTCCATCGACATTTTAAGCCATGCTCTTCAGGGCGAGGCGTATTAATTCTTCGCTGTTGGCGATGCCCGGGTTATCTTTTATCACTAGGGTGATCGCCCGTGCCGCCTGCATTGGCTTGTAACCCAGGCTAACCAGGGCCGTTTCCGCATCCTTGGTGACAGCAGAAGCACCATACCCCGCCTCGCTACCGGCACCGACGCTCGCAGTCGCCTCCCATTCTGCGAGACGGTCGCGCATTTCCACGATCAGGCGCTCGGCGGTCTTCTTGCCGATACCGGGCATGTTCACCAGCGTGGCCACGTCGTTATTGCGCACCGTGCGCACAAACTCATCCACTTCCATACCAGACAAGATCGCCAACCCCAACTTCGGCCCGACCCCATTCACCCTGATCAGTGCACGGAACATCGCCTTGTCCTTGGCATCATAGAATCCATACAACAACTGCGCATCTTCGCGCACCACGAAATGGGTGTGCAAAACCAGTTCCTGACCAATCTCTGGCAATTGATACAAGGTACTCATCGGCACCTGCACCTCGTAGGTAATACCCCCCACTTCCAGATGAATCTCCGGGGGCATCTTGGCAACCAGAATGCCACGTATTTGTCCTATCAAAACTCGATCCTTGCTTAACCACCAGCCATTAAATAATCTACTTCAGTGTCAATTGACTCCAACTCGGGGAGTGTCAATAAAGACACGATGAGGCCCAAATTTCGCAACGGACCGCCAGGCGATGTCATATCCTTCTGCGTCAGCAATCAAGGCGCCGCACCGGGTGATCGAGGCAGACCGCCTTTTGGGCTCCCGACCGAGTGAGGGCACCCTGGATGGGGGCAAGCCGCTGAGGCCGAGGGGTATGTCAGCGCAGCGCGACTTCACTGAAACTCCCAAAAGTAATACCACTCAATCCGCAGTCGAAATCAATTCACCGCAGTCTCTTACGAGAGAATGATTGAGCCCCCGCCATGCGTATCAGACCCGCCTGGGTATTGGCATGACAGATGGCGACGGCCAGGGCGTCAGATGCATCTTCGGCTATGTTATCACTTATCGACAGCAGCGCTTTAACCATGTGCTGCACCTGCGCCTTGTCGGCGGCGCCATTGCCCACCACCGCCTGCTTCACCTTACGCGCGGAATACTCCGCCAGCGGTAACTGGTTCGAGAGACAGGCGACCATGGCCGCACCCCGGGCCTGGCCCAGCTTCAACGCCGCCGAGGCATTCCGTCCCATGAAGACTTCTTCGACAGCAGATTGCTGGGGTGAGAATTGCTCGATGACCTTAACCAGTTCGGCGTGGATTATCTGTAACCGCTGTGGCAAATCCTGGGTCTGGGTGCGGATACAACCACAGCCGACATATTCCAGTTTGTTACCCACCACGTTGATCAGGCCATATCCCGTCACTCTAGAACCAGGATCAATTCCCAGTATGATGGCCATGTGGTTTCCTTAAGAAGCGATGACAACGGACAACGCCGGAGATCCTCAGCCATAGCGATGGCATAAAATTAAAGTTGGCTGGCAATCTCGTCCGAAATATTCGCATTGGAGTAAACATTCTGTACGTCATCCAGATCTTCCATTAACTCGATCATCTTGAGCAGGGTTTCGGCGGCACGTAGGCCGAGATCCACCGCGGTTGAAGCCAGCATCGTCATTTCCGCAGCCTCCACTTCCAGTTTGTTTTCCCTTAATGCATCCTGCACCGTACCGAAAGTTTCCAGGGTCGTCATCACACCGATACTGCCATCTTCATTACTGACGATATCCTCGGCGCCTGCATCCAGCGCCACCTCCATGATCGCTTCTTCGTCACTACCGGCGGCAAAATGGATGATGCCGGTATTCTCGAATAGATAGGCCACCGAGCCATGGGTACCAAGGCTACCCCCGAACTTGGTAAATGCGTGCCGGACCTCGGCGGCGGTGCGGTTCTTGTTATCCGTGAGGGTTTCCACCAGCACCGCAACGCCACCCGGACCATAACCTTCGTACACCAGTTCTTCCAGGGCATCGCTGTCTGCAGTGCCGCCGCCACGGGCGATGGCCCGGTCCATGGTGTCGCGGGTCATGTTGGCGGCCAGCGCCTTATCGACCACAGCACGCAAGCGAGGATTATCCGCCACTGCGGTGCCTCCCATCTTGGCGGCCACGGTGAGCTCACGAATCAGCTTGGTGAATACCTTGCCGCGCTTGGCATCTTGCCCCGCTTTTCTATGTTTGATATTGGCCCATTTACTGTGACCTGCCATAACCCGCTCCGATGGTTTTCCTGGATGGGCGTCTAAGACAACACCGATCTATTTTAACTTTCTTGCGCTTGTTCCCGCAGCCTGATGTTTAATTCCCGCAACTGCGCCTTCGACACCACGCTGGGCGCATCGGTGAGGGGACAAGCGGCGGACTGCGTCTTCGGAAAGGCTATGACCTCGCGGATAGATGAGGAAGCCGTCATCAACATGATCAGGCGGTCCAAACCGAAGGCAATACCACCATGGGGAGGACAGCCAGAGCTGAGTGCACCGAGCAGAAACCCAAACTTCTCCTGGGCTTCTTCCGGGCCAATTCCCAGCACCGCGAACACCGCCTGCTGCATCGCCGGCTTGTTGATACGAATAGAGCCGCCACCCAATTCGGTGCCGTTCAATACTACGTCATAGGCCCGGGACAGGGCGTTGAGCGGATCCTTGGCCAGTGCCTCGGCGTCGCAGGCGGGTGCGGTAAAGGGATGGTGCAGGGATGTCAGGCTGCCATCGCTGGCGCTTTCGAACATCGGAAAATCGGTCACCCACAACGGGGCCCAGCCAGGGTCCACCTGACCGAGATCTTCCGCCACTTTGGTCCGCAGCGCGCCCATGGCTTCGTTAACCACCTTGGCCTTGTCGGCACCGAAGAAGATGATGTCGCCGCTTGCCGCATTCAGCTTCTGCATCAGGGCGGAGATCACGTCGGCGGACATAAACTTCACTATCGGTGATTGCAGGCCCTCGACACCGGCACCGATGTCATTGACCTTGATCCAGGCCAGGCCTCTGGCGCCGTATATCGCTACGAAATCGGTATAGCCATCAATCTGCTTGCGACTGAGGCTGCCACCGGCAGGGACGCGCAAGGCCACCACCCGACTGCCAGCATCATTGGCCGGACCGCTGAATACCTTGAAGTCCACCGCCTGCATCAACTCGGCAATATCTACCAATTCCATGTCGATACGCAGGTCCGGCTTGTCGACGCCATAGCGTCGGATCGCCTCGGCGTGGGTGATGGCGGGAAATTTGCCCAGATCGACATCCAGGTGGGTCTTGAACACGTGCCGAATCATTGCTTCCATGATCGTCATGATCTGCCCCTCATCCATGAATGAGGTCTCCACGTCGATCTGGGTGAATTCAGGCTGGCGGTCAGCGCGTAAATCTTCGTCGCGGAAACACTTCGCAATTTGGTAGTATCGATCCATCCCCGCGGCCATCAGTATTTGCTTGAACAGTTGCGGCGACTGTGGAAGGGCGAAGAAACTGCCAGGATGGGTTCGACTCGGCACCAGGTAATCGCGCGCGCCTTCCGGCGTTGCCTTCGTCAACAGGGGAGTCTCAATGTCCAGAAAACCATGGTCGTCGAGGAAGTTACGTACCGTATTGGTCACCTTGGATCTGAAGCGCAGACGTTCGATCATCTCCGGACGGCGCAGGTCGATGTAGCGATAGCGTAGGCGGATATCTTCGCCGACGCTGCCGTGCTCGTCCAGTTGTATAGGCGGTGTCTCGGCTGCATTCAATACCACCAACTCCTTGCCCAATACTTCGATCTTACCGGTGGGCATCTCTGGATTAATGGTGCCATCCGGGCGCAGACGTACCCGGCCTTTAACCTGGATCACGAATTCGTTGCGTACATCCTCGGCGATCGCAAAACTCTCTACCGTATCCGGATCATAAACCACCTGGGCAACCCCCTCGCGGTCGCGAACATCGAGAAATATCACGCCACCGTGGTCGCGGCGCCTGTGTACCCAACCACAAAGAACCACGTCTTTGCCTTCAAATGATTCGTTTAATTCTCCGCAATAATTGCTGCGCATATTCATTTCCCGTTTAAGCTACGCTCATAAAACTCTGTCGGCACCGGCGCCAATCACATCTACAGCCAGTTTAACTGGACCCCTGCTCAGGTTTAGCGGTCTTCTTGCTGACTGATTTGGAATCCTGCTGGCTGGTGGACTTCTTTTCTGGCTTCGATTTCCCAGTTTCCGCTGCCGCTTTATCGCCAGTGCCGGGCTTCTTGCTGGAATCACCATCACTGCCATCGCTGGTTGCTGGAGCCTTGCCCGAATCGGATTCAGCCAGTTGCTTCTTGTCGCCGGTCTTGAAATCGGTTTCATACCAGCCCTTGCCCTTGAGACGGAAACTGGCTGCCGAGACCAATTTCTTCAGTTCCGGCCGGTCACAGGCCGGGCAATCCTCGAGAGGATCGTCGCTCATCTTCTGTAGCACCTCGAGCTTGTGCTCACAGAGCGTGCATTGGTATTCGTAAATTGGCATTGGCTTCCTTTTCAACTGATTCGTTGCAGACATGCGGCGGCAGTTAAAAGCCGATTCCACCGGCCCGATCGATAAAAACCGGCGATTATACCTTAAGGAGCTCCTGAATAATTATTCAGAGGCTCCTTAATTGGTTTTTAGTGCACACACTTTCCTGGCTATTGAATTTTCTTAACGCTCCGATGTAATCTACTGCCTCTCTTTTTACCCAGGCTAACAGTTTAACAAGCACATATTTTTACCGAATTTTTGGATATCGATGAGTTGAACATTGCCGAATTTTACATTCACTCAAATTCGGAATATGCAAGTAAAACCCGTCAAATATTCCAGCATTTTTACTTAGGTAAATTAATCTGTTCAATTTGTAGGAATTGCTTGCGAGCGCAAGATGAATGATTTATAAATACAGCCCCTGAGGCGTTCGTTACCATAAAACTAGTGTAAAAAACCTTTATTGACGATTCCTCCACCGAATCAAACACACCCACCAGAGAAAAAGAGACTGGGCATGGCCGTAAAAAAATCACTAAAAAAAGTTGCCGCAAATAACCGGGCAGGCAATGCAACAAAAAGAAAAATTCCAGCGATTCAAAAAAAATACACCAAGACCGAAATTCTAAACGCGATAGCGCAGGCCACTTCCATTAGCAAGAAAGAAGTGTCTGCGGTTCTCGATGAGTTGAGTAATTTGATAGAAAGGCACATCAAGAAGCGTGCGGTCGGCGAGTTCACCCTACCCGGTTTGTTGAAGGTAAAATCTGTCGCTCGCCCGGCTCGGCCCGCTCGCAAGAATGTACCCAATCCGTTCAAGCCCGGCGAGTTAATGGATATTCCGCGCAAGCCTGCCACCACCCGCGTCAAGGTATTGCCCTTGAAGAAACTTAAAGAATTTGCGCTATAGTTAGCACCCAGTTGTTAAGATGCCGGGTCTTAAGAGACTTCGCCCGCAATCGAAACCAATAAACTAATTATAGTCAGGTTCAGTTTGTGAGGATTTCCCCCGTACAATAAAGCACAATGCAAGGCAGCCAGAGGCTGCCTTTCTTTTATGAGACAAGCTTTTAATAAACAACCATGCGCGCCAGTAAATACCTAATTGCCACCCTCAAAGAAACCCCAGCCGATGCGGAAATAATCAGCCATCAGCTGATGTTACGTGCCGGCATGATTCGCAGTTTGGCCAGCGGCCTCTACACCTGGCTGCCACTGGGGCTGCGGGTACTTCACAAAGTCACTCAGATCGTTCGTCAGGAAATGGACAAGTCCGGCGCCATGGAGGTTTCCATGCCAGTTGTGCAACACGCCGAGTTGTGGGAACAATCCGGGCGTTGGCAGACCATGGGGCCTGAATTACTACGCTTCAAGGACAGGCACGATCGGGATTTTTGCCTCGGCCCAACCCACGAAGAGGTGATTACAAATCTGATTCGTAACGAATACAGCAGCTACAGGCAATTGCCCGCCAATTTCTACCAGATTCAGACCAAGTTCCGTGATGAGAGGAGGCCCAGGTTCGGCGTAATGCGGGCACGGGAATTCATCATGAAGGACGCCTATTCGTTTCATGTCGACGATGCCTCATTAAATAAAACTTACGAGCTCATGCACCAGACCTACAGCAACATCTTTAGCCGCCTGGGGCTGAACTTTCGAGCCGTGATCGCCGATTCGGGAAGCATCGGTGGTAGTACTTCCCATGAGTTTCATGTGCTGGCCGATTCCGGAGAGGATGAAATAGTTTTCAGCAGCGAAGGAGACTACGCCGCCAGTATTGAAATGGCCGAGGGCACACTGCCGCCTACAACTGCAGCGAGGGAGCCAGCGGAAAAGCTCGAAGTGGAAATCATCGACACCGGCGCCGCCCATACCATCGAAGAAGTGGCCAGGCAGATGCAGATCGAAGCCAGGGAGATGGTCAAGACTTTGATCGTGCACGGCGCCGATGCAGACGGCAACCGGACTGACGAACTGATTGCGTTGCTGTTACGGGGTGACCAGGAATTAAACCAAATCAAGGCGCAAAAAATCCCCGGCGTCGCCAGCCCCCTGGAATTTGCCAGCGATGAGTTGATTGAACAAATCATTGCTTGCCTGCCAGGCAACCTGGGGCCGGTGGAACTTAAAATAAAAACCATTGCCGATCCTAGTGCCCGCGACATGCGAAATTTTGTCTGTGGTGCAAATCAGGTGGGCAAACACCTGCGTAATGGCAATTGGGATGAACGCATAAGATTTGATGCTGTAGCGGATATAAGAAAAGTCCAGGAGGGCGATATCAGTCCCGATGGCAGCGGCACTCTGGCCATCAAACGTGGTATCGAAGTGGGCCATATTTTCCAGCTCGGCAAAAAATACAGCGAGGCTTTCAAGGCCACGGTACTCGACGAGAATGGCAGAGGCGTCACCATGACGATGGGCTGTTACGGCATCGGAGTAACCCGGATTGTGGCTGCCTGCATCGAGCAGAGTCACGATACCAAGGGCATCATCTGGCCTGACAACCTGGCGCCGTTCCAGCTGGTGATCATGGAGATCGATGCCCACAAATCTCCCCAGGTAAACGAAGTCTCTCAAGCTATCTATGAGGCCATGGAACAGGCCGGCATCGAAGTCCTGCTCGATGACCGCGACCGCAAAACCAGCCCGGGGGTTAAATTTGCCGATTCCGAGTTGATAGGAATCCCCCATCGCATCGTGGTGTCACCGCGACTACTGGCGGACGGCGTGCTTGAGTACAAGGCCCGCCAGCAGGGAGAGAAACAACTCATAGATAAGGCTGACATGAGCGATTTTCTCATCGAGATGATCAAACCTGGCGACTAGTAGCGACTGTCCAGCGGGCTAGCTTACGATGTTGAAGCCTGCCAGCACCGGGCAATCTGACTGCGCCAGTGACACCACCTCAACTTCCGCCATCGGTGGGCCTGCCTGCAACCACTCCAGCATCTGCCTGACCGGGTCCTCGCCGCCGCAAATCAGCACCTCGACAGAGCCATCATCGATGTTTCGCACCCAGCCATCGAGGCCTAATAGCTGCGCCTGACGCCGGGTCTCCGCCCGAAAAAATACGCCCTGCACCCTACCTTCGATAAAGCCCCGGTAACAGATTTTCGAAATCTTCATAGTCTGGGCCGGTACTCCAGACTGTCGGTATCCAAGTCAGCCATATGCCGTATAATACCCGAAATCTCTTTGCTGCAAGTTCTCCATGGCTATTAACTTTGCGCCCCTGCAAACCAACTTAAACAAATTTCGCACCGTTCTCAGGAGTTTCCTCTGGCAGCAGGATATCGCCAGCCTTCCCTTCGCCAAACGTTTCCTCATCAGAAGCTGCCAGATTCTGATTGCCGTGATTCGAGATCTGGTACATGGGCAACTCTCGCTGCGGGCCATGAGCCTGGTTTTCACGACCCTGATCGGCCTGTTTCCCCTTCTCGCCCTCTCCTTTGCCATCCTCAAGAGTCTCGGTGTGCACAATACCTTGGAGCCGACCCTGCTCATGTTACTGGAGCCCCTAGGCAATCGCAGCACCGAAGTCAGCGGCCAGATTCTTGGCTACGTCGATGACATCCAGGTGCAGTTAATCAGCGTCACCAGTGTCGGGCTATTGCTCTACATCGTCCTCGACATGATGCGGAAGATCGAGTCTTCGTTTAATTACATCTGGGCAGTGAAGCAAGGCCGTTCCTGGTCCAGTCGCGTCAGCGAATATCTGCTGGCTGTGATCGTCAGCCCGATACTGCTTTTCCTGTCTATCAGTATTAGCTCTTCGGTCAATACCAATTTTTTCGCGAGCTTCCTGGCAAACCTGAGCTTCGGCGGCCTGCTTATCGAACTAATGGCACTGATAATGCCGATCCTGTTGATGTCACTGGCATTCGCCTTTGCCTACAGTTTCTTACCAAATACGCGGGTGCGATTCGGTTCCGCCTTACTCGGTGGCTTCGTAACAACCATTATCTGGAAACTGATGGGTTCACTATTTCAGAGCATCTTCGTCGCCTCTGCCCGGGAATCGATTTACCTGGCATTCGCCACCGCGATAGCGGTGATGCTATTTGCCTACATCGGCTGGCTGGTGGCTCTGATTGGCAGCAGCATCGCCTTCTATCACCAGAACCCTGCCAAAGCCCGGACCGGGCGCGAGCCGACGGTTCAGAGTATCGCTCAACAGGAACAACTCAGCCTTACCCTGGCCAGCATTATCATTCGACGATTTCACCAGGCTAAGACTGCGCTGACAGAATCCGAACTGGCTTTCGCTATCAGCAGCAACCCCATTGTCATCGAGGACTCACTGCTGGCGCTAGAACAAATTGGATTAATCGGCAAAACTGCAGACGACCCGGTGCGCTATCAACCCGCCCACTCTATAATCGACTGTGCCCTGGTAGATATCTGGCGCGCATTGCGGCTGCGCAACGCAGACCAGCTGGGCGCACACATCGAATCGGATGAGGCGCGCTCCATCAAAAACTTTCAAAGCGGGGTCGACGCGGTTATCGAGAAGGAGCTGGGCAAGCAAAAATTTATCGATGCCAATAACTGGGGAACCTCTATCGCTGGAGAAAAAGGGTGACGAATATAAAGATCTATCACAACCCAGATTGCTCAAAATCCAGGGCAACCTTGGCTCTTTTAGAAGAAAACGGGGTGATCCCTGAAATCATCTATTACCTGGAGACACCCCCGGATATCAATGAACTAAAGGCCCTGTTGGTGCAGCTTGGCCTGGGCATTCGGGAGATTTTGAGAAAGAGCGAACCAGAATACGAGACTCTGGGGCTCGACGATGATTCCCTCAGCGATGAAATTCTGTTCGAATTTTTGTGTACACACCCGCAGCTCATGCAGCGGCCAATCGTGGTGCGCGGCGAGCGCGCGATTCTGGCACGACCGCCGGAAAACGTGCTGGCACTAATCGGAGACCTCTGACATGGATTTACCCTACATCCTGGTACTGTATTACTCTCGCAATGGCGCCACAGAAAAAATGGCGCAGCTGATCGGTCGCGGCGTCGAACAGTCAGAAAAGCTTGAGGCCAGAATAAGGACGGTACCGACTGTCTCCCCGGACACCAGCGCCAGCGCGGCAGAGATTCCGGATAGTGGCGCCGTCTATTGCGGCGAAGAAGACCTGAGGAATTGCGCCGGCCTGATCCTGGGCAGCCCCACCCGCTTTGGCAACATGGCCGCACACCTGAAGTATTTCCTCGACGGCACCGCCGGCATCTGGACCTCCGGCGCGTTGATCGACAAACCGTTCGCGGCCTTCACTTCCACGTCCTCATTGCACGGCGGTCAGGAAACTACCCTGTTAACCATGGCCATCCCCCTGCTGCACCAGGGCATGATCTATTGCGGCATCCCCTATTCCGAGGCCGCCCTCATCGCCACTACCGGTGGTGGCACCCCCTATGGCGCCAGCCATCACGCCGGGCCGACCGGGGATAATCCCATCAGTGAGCATGAAAGCGAACTCTGCATTGCCCTCGGCAAACGCCTGGCAGGCATCGCCATCAAACTTGCCCAGTGAGCACGGCGTGACGAACACAACACCTGCACTACCCGCAAGATTACAACGCTCAAGGTGGGTAACCTTGTCGGCCTTTTTCGGACTGCTGCTGTATTTCCTGGTTAGTACGGTGGTGATGACTACCGGCATTACGCTGGCAACACCGGTGATCTGGTTAATACAAACTCTGCCCCTGTTAATCTTCCTGAAGGGGCTGGTGCAAAACAATCCAAGAACTTACGCCTGGATGTGTTTCGTGGTACTGCTGTATTTTACCCACGGCGTCTTGCTGGCCTTCGATCCCTCACGGCGGTGGCTGGGGGTGACCGAGCTAGTGCTATGCGTCATTATGTTTGTGGCGATGATTTTGTATATCAGGCGATATCGGGATCACTTCAAGCTAGGGCGCCTCTGATTAATGGCATCGATTTGCTTCACCGATTTTTGATTCCAGCGGGCCCCATGACCTCTGTGTTACCGGCTACAGTCCCAACGTGGATTTAACAAAAGGGATCGTCAACTTGCGCTGTTCCTTGATCGAGCTTTCATCCAGCCGATCCAGAATTTGCATGAGGGCTTTGAGGCTACGCTCCGCCCTCGCGATGATGTAATCGGCGACAGCGTTGCCCAGCTCCATGCCCCGGTTTCCAGCCCGAAGTTGCAAAGCTATTCGCTTGTCGGTGTCATTCAATTCGGTGAGCTGAAACGTCAACCCCGATTGCAAGCGCGAGGCCAGGTCCGGCAGTTTTATCTGTAAACCCTGGGGCGCACAATTGCCACAGATAATCAGTTGGGTAGTACTGGCCTGAATCTCATTGAAAGCGTTAAACAATGCCGCTTCCCAGGCTGCATCCCCCGCCAGGCAATCAAGATCATCCAGGCACACCAAAGACAGGGTGTTAGCCCCCTGAAAAATAGCCGGCGCAAAATTTGCCAGCTCCTTAAGGGGCAAGTAGATAGAGCTGTGACGGGCCGTCGTTAATTCATGACACATCGCCTGCAACAGGTGAGTGCGGCCGGAAGACGGGCCACCCCACAGATAAATAAATTGTTCGCTGGCTCGGTTAGCGGCGGCAGCACGGAGGTAGTCTACGAGTTGCTGATTGGCAGGCGCAACCAGGAAGTTTTCGAAGGTCGCGTCGTCGTCGAGACCGACGCCGAGTAGCAGCTGCGTAGGTCTGCCTTGCTGGCAGGTGTTGGGTTTAGTTGGGGGCATCAACTATCGTGTCCACCGATAGTGCAGAAATGCCTGGTCGACGTTTAATGAACTCTCAATGGGCAGTAGATCCCGATCCAGTGCAATCAACTCGAATAATTGCTGCGCATCGCCAAGCAATCCCAGGTCGAGCTCCAGCCGCTCCCCATCCAGCCCTGCCATGGTAACGCTTTCCACCAGACCTAAATTGCCCACGTAGCCCAGCAAGGCGGAATAGGCAGTCAGGTTTTTGATTCCCTCTATGCGCAGGCGCACGCTTTGCTGATTGGAGAACTCGGGAACGATGGCAAAAAATCCTGCCAGTTCAGCTGTGATTCGCTCCAGCGGCGCATGCAGGTACGATTGCAGGTCGGTGTCGAATCCATAGAAAGTTTCCGCCTGTTGCTGAAATATAAACTGCCACAGCCCCACCAGCTCGCTACTGGCGGTTACATGCAGGCGACCCGAGAGCACACTGTCTGCGCCGTAACGTGCGCTAGCATTGCCGATTGTTGTCTCGTCCAGGGCCCAGAGAATATCCGCCGACAGATTCTGTCGATCCTCAAAATCCAGCACCGGGAAAATTATCGGCAGCCCTCGCACCAGGGCAAAATCCTGCATCATCTGAATAATCTCCGGATTGCTATCGGCGGTAAGCAAGCTACGCTCGCCGTTTTCGTTCTGCAGCACCATCCAGATCAGCACGCTGGGGCGATTGCTGTCCCACACTGGAATATTCGCGCCGGCCAATAATTCATCGATTAATTTTGTCGAAAAATCGACGTCGATATAGCGCTGCTCGATGGTGTCCGGCAGGCTCGCCGAAAAGCTGACAACTCCAGGCTCGGGCCCTGGCTCGACAGCAGTCGCCGCTGTGGTGCTCGTATCCACTGCGATGGAGACACTGTCGTAACTCATGGCTTCGACATAGTTCCGCGCATTATCCAGCGCTCGCTCGATAGTAGGATGCTGCAAGGCATCCCGGTCACCTGTCACCTTCACGATTACCGCCGCCAGCGCCTCGTGGAAGGCACGGGTCCTCTCTGCATTGCTTTCATTGCTTACCCGTACCTGCTGACTGTATAAACCCGTGACTTGCAGAGCCACGCTGAGTTGCACGCCGACCAGGGGTGGCAACACTAGCACCGACACAAGCAACAGGCTGCTTCTGGTGATGGATAGACACGACCGCCAATTTTGGAAATTAATCGCAAACATTGGCAGCGATAATACTGTAATTTTCGATGTTTAACCTAAGTTTTGCGCTTCGCTTTTAGCTTACCGAATCCAGCCGTGCAGGCTATTAAACGACTGACTACGCAGCCGCTTCTTGGTATTATCAGCGCCCTGATTTTTATGTTGTTTGGACTCGTTGGCCTCGCCAGCGGCAAAGCTTCCTGCTGCGTGGTCTTGCTGCCGAACAATGGGCAAATTGCACTACAGTTAAGGGCGCCAGTAATGACCTTGGATAAGAATGTAAACCCAAGCCCCTCCCGGGAAAAAGAATCTCTGAGTTATCGCGACGCCGGTGTCGACATCGATGCCGGCAATGCCCTGGTCGAAAAAATAAAATCCGTAAGCCAGAAGACCCAGCGGCCGGAGGTGCTGTCGAAGTTAGGCGGCTTCGGCGCCCTCTGTGAGATACCGGAAAAATATCGACATCCGGTGTTGGTATCTGCCACCGATGGCGTTGGTACCAAGCTCGCCTTGGCCGTGCGCCTGAACCGGCACGACACCATCGGTATCGATCTGGTGGCGATGTGCGTCAACGATCTCATCGTCTGCGGTGCCGAACCGTTGTTTTTCTTGGATTACTACGCCACCGGCGCGCTTAATGTAGAAACTGCGAGCCGAGTCGTCACCGGCATTGGCGCCGGTTGCGAGCAGGCGGGCTGTGCCCTGATCGGCGGTGAGACCGCGGAGATGCCTGGCATGTATGCAGGCGAAGATTATGATCTGGCTGGATTCGCCGTGGGGGTAGTGGAAAAAGAAGACATCATCGACCCCCAGCAGGTCGAAATTGGAGACTGTCTGATCGGGCTAGCAGCATCCGGCCCCCACTCCAATGGCTACTCCCTGATCCGTAAAATCATCGAGATGAGCGATGCCGACCTGAACCAGACCTTTGCAGGTAGCACTTTGGGTGAAGCCTTGCTGACGCCCACAATTATCTACGTCAAAGCCATACAAGCCCTCGCCGGCGTCGCCGACATCAAGGCCATCGCCCACATCACCGGCGGCGGTTTCACCGAAAATATACCCCGAGTATTGCCCGAGTCTACCCAGGCCGTTATCGACCTCAGTGCCTGGGACCGACCCCAAATATTCGACTGGATACAGCAACACGGCAACGTTGCCGACACCGAAATGCACCGAACTTTTAACTGCGGTATCGGCCTGGTGATCTGTGTGCAAGCGGATCAGGTGCGGGCGGCGCTGAATTGTCTCAATGGTGGCGCCGCAGCAGCGCCTGGTAATAACACGGCCTTCTTGATTGGCACCGTGGCGGCGCGCGAAGCAGATGCGCCAATGGTCGTTCTCAAATAGCTAATCAGGCGCACCCTGGCGCCCCCCTGAAATAATACAAAGCGAAAACTCAGATGGAAAAAACACACTGCCACATCGTCGTGCTCATCTCCGGCAACGGCACCAATCTACAGGCACTCATAAACGCCAGCACCACGTCCAATTTCAGGGTAGTCGCGGTGGTTTCCAATAATCACGAGGCATTTGGATTGCAGCGCGCCACTGTTGCGGACATTCCCGCGCTGGTGGTCGATCACGACAACTATAGCTCAAGGCAAGATTTTGATCGGAAGCTCATCGAAGTCATCGACGCGTTCGACCCCGAGCTCATCGTGCTGGCTGGCTTCATGCGTATCTTAGGCCCGGAGTTTGTGCAACACTACCAAGGCAGGATACTCAATATTCATCCTTCCCTGCTGCCCGCTTATACCGGTGTCAACACCCATCAGAGAGCGCTGGACGCGGGGGACAAGGAACACGGTGTCTCGGTTCATTTTGTCACCGACGAACTCGATGGTGGACCGGTCGTCGCCCAGGAAAAAATTGCTGTCCTCACCACCGACACAGCTGCACAACTAGCCACCCGGGTGGCTGCGAAAGAGCATATTATCTATCCGAAGGTTGTGTCCTGGTTCGCGGCAGGTAGATTACATATGGACGCAGATGGGGCCTACATGGACCATGATAAACTGCCAGCCGGCGGCGTGGAAATTCATCCAGCGGCGGTGCAGGACTCGATTCGATTACCCTGATTATTGTCGATTAAAATCGACCGCGGCAGCGGTTGTAGAGTTGACAAGCGAATGACCTAGCCGGATACCGCCTGGTTCGAATTGTCCTGTTCCTTGCCGGCTTTCTGTTCGGCAGTGCTATCGGCCTCTACTTGTTTTTTCTGCAGCGCGTACTTCTTGATTCTTTCTACTAGCGTCGTTCTGCGCATTTGCAGGCGTTCGGCGGCGCGAGCCACTACGCCACCGCTGTCATCCAGCGCTTGCGCGATCATGTTCTTCTCCAGATTGGCAAGATATTCCTTGAGATCGATACCATTCAGAGGCAACAGGGAGTGGCTTATGCCTTCCGTGGTTGCAGTATTGTCTTCCGCATTTGTGGCGGGCGCGGCGACGGCCGGGCTGGTGTCAGTGCCGGCCGCTTTGTCGTCGCCGACAGCGGTTAAATTGGTCGGTAGATCGTTGGCCCCGACGATGCCATGGGGATGTAAGATCGCCATGCGTTCCACCAGGTTCGCCAGTTCCCTGACGTTGCCGGGCCAGCTGTATTGTTGCAGCACGGCGATCGCGGCGGAGTTGAATCTTACCGATCCCCGCTGCTCCGTCTCCATGATAGTAATGAGTTCATTCAGCAACAGGGGCACGTCTTCTGCTCGCTCCCGCAGTGGTGGCATCTCGATGGGGAAGACATTTATGCGATAATATAGATCCTGCCTGAATTCGCCCAACTCGATCAGTCGCTCCAGGTCTCTATGGGTCGCGGCCAGGATACGCACGTCCGTTTCCATGGTTTTAACGCCGCCGACCCGCTCGAAACTGCGCTCCTGTATCACCCGCAGTATCTTTACTTGCATGTTCAGCGGCATGTCACCGATTTCATCCAAGAACAGGGTGCCGCCGTCTGCCAGCTCGAAGCGTCCTGCCCGGGAGGAGATGGCGCCGGTGAACGCGCCTTTCTCGTGCCCGAACAATTCACTCTCCAGCAATTCCCGGGCGATGGCGCCACAGTTGATGGGCACGAAGGGCTTCTCGGCCCGGGAAGAATTAAGGTGCAGGTTCCTCGCCACCACTTCCTTGCCGGTACCGGACTCGCCGGTGATCAACACGCTGACCTCGGTGTTCGCCACCTGCCCCATCATGGTTCGAATCTGCTGTATTGCCGCGCTGGTGCCCACCAGACTGCGAAACATATTGTAATCACGAACGCCATCAAAATTTCTGAGCCGATTAAAATTCTCATGAAAAACCGCCGCCTGGTGCAGGGCATCCAGTAACGGTTGGTAGCTCAGGGTCTTGGCAAGGATTGCGGTGACGCGATTATAGATCTCGGAATCCAGGTCCTTGGGTAAGTCGTGGTCACCAAGCAAGACGAAGGGAGTGCCCGCCTCCCATTGGTGAATTTCGGCAAGCAAGGTGGCGGTGGCCTGTTTCTCGCAGGCACCGATAAGCACCACAGCGATAGCAGATGGCTTGTCAACTGCCGCGGAGATCACTGTGCGCCAATCGTCGGAATTTGCGGAGACCGTGGTTTCACCCAGGAATGAAAGCACAGTCTCCAGGTCGTAACGGGATTGGCCATCGTCATCGATTAACAGTATGGTGGTTTCTTCAGTCATTTATCGGCGAATCCATGCCTCCATAAGTAACTGCAATTGAGGGGCGAACGGGACTGCCGGATCGAGAATATTCCACTGCCACATCTGCCTGATGAATGATATTAAATAGTCCGCTACATGGGTGCATACAGCTGAGCATTGTAGTCTGTTTTAAGTCACTTTAAGACAAATTTCCGCAGAGATTTTGCACAGTCCCCAAGTCGCCGAAACTGAGGCAGTAGCATCCTCATTGCCGACCCCCAGGCAAAAGATTTCGTGCTAGAATTCCGCACTTTTCTGACTCAGGATTGACCGCAGTGAATTGGGATCTGCTCTCCCCCTATACCTATGAAATCGAAGTGCAAGCCAGCGATATCGACGGCATGGGCCACGCCAACAACGCCTGTTATGTGGTGTGGTGCGAAGCCTGCGCCTGGAAGCATTCTGAAGAGCTGGGCTTGAGTCTTAACGACTACCAGATACTGAATCGCGGCGTTGCCATTCACAAGGCCCGCTACGAATACTTCCTGCCAAGTTTTGAAGGTGAGCGCTTGATTGCTGGAACCTGGCTGACCGCCTGTGATAACAAACTGCGACTGGAACGCCGCTTCCAGGTTCTCAATCCCCGAACCGGTAACACGGTATTGCGTGGCCAATGGCAATTGATCTGCGTGACCTTATCCAGCGGCAAGGCCAGTCGTTTTCCCGATAAATTTATCGATATCTATGGCGGCGCCGTGATCGACAATTAGTATGGGAGGAAATGCTGATTGCGTTACCCGGTGCTCACTACTGTTGTGCCTCCGGGCCACTATTTTCGCGTTGCTACTGTTAATTCACTCGAAGTATTCACTTACGCGGCATTGCCCGTTGCTCTTGAGATCGACGCTTGAAACTTGCCCCATTGCTGCCCTGGGGAGCGACTAGACTGCCACTGAAGATTCACAGATGAGGCAATTTTCTCGAGCTTGAGCAAGCGCTACCGATCCTATTTTATAGCGCAATATCAATTAGTTGAAGAGTCAATCTCAGCGGCTATCGCCGGCTAAATCGGCGCTGATCCATGGCCGCGAGTCGTCACCGCCTGGATTTAAAGTTATCTTCACAGCAGTCGTTATATTTGAAACCCGTTGCCTATTCGTCAGCTGTTGTAACCGTCTTTTTCAAGCTGATGACAGCAGCACAGACCGACTATACAACACGGCAATGGACAGGAAATGAATAGCGCGACCCGGACGCCGGAGTCTTAGCATCCGGCTCCCACAGACCCGGTGACCATGGAAAATCCGGGCGAATACTGGCAATTAACGGACACGAAATACACCGCAGTGATTAAAACAGGACCCCATACAACTCGCTCGATGCCTAAAATCCGGAAACCGGGTGTCGTCACCCGACTATCGACGCGGCCTAGGAGTCGATCACGGATGGCGAATTCTGACGCCATTGCGCTAAGCTCTCCAGCACTCGATTTACAGATAATGAAGTCCGCGATCGAACAGCTCCCCGAGATCGATGCCGCCAGAGTCGTCGACCTGCATCACCGAATCATCGCTAGCGAATACAAGGTTGATCCCAGACAACTAGCCAAAAAAATGCTCGCCCTCGAAAAATCCTTCGATACACCCTGATCGCTCTCAGGTCATTTGATACTGTCGGATATGGCCTCCCCATTGCCACCTACCTAATATGCATGTTGCTGGGTTTCACTGAATATTTGTAGTCTGTCCGCGAAGTGATAAACGATAACCCATTGATTTAAATATAGTTTACAACACATACCTCAAGTTGACACTGGAAGCATTCTAAGAATTTGACGGCAGAGGTGGATTCAGGGTCTGCAGGCGTGGCAGATCTGCCGGGGTATCAACATCCCACAGGGTGGGTAGCAGGTGGTAGTTTAGGTGCAGGGCTTGCAGTCTGGTGAGGGTCTCGGCAAGCACACGGTCTGAACCCCAGGGAATATCGACAAACAGTGCAGCTTGCGGCTGTCGCATGCCGATGAGGACGTAACCGCCGTCTTCTGCCGGGCCGATGACCACATCGCTGCCTCCCTGCAAGCTGGTCAGGGCAGAATCCAGGTAGGCTGCATCCATTACTGGACAATCGGTGCCGACGATGATCACACTCTGCGCCGCTTCAGCCAGCAGTGTGCTCTCGCAGCTAAACGCCATTTTTTCTCCCAAATCATTGCCTTCCTGAATATATATATTCATTTCATTACATATAGTTAGGAACAACTTATGAGATGGGTTAGAGCTTACCCACAGATCCAGTCGCGCCAGCCCAGATGCATTAATACAGCCGCCGATGCGGACCAGCATTTGTTGATATAGCGCCAGTGCCCCCTCTTCTCCTAGTGCCGCCAGCAGGCGGGTTTTCACCTTGCCCAGAAGGGGTTCCCGTGCAAACACGGCAATGCGGGAGTCTGGAAATTTGAATGCCATGGCTTGGATCCCGATTTCAACGCCTCGGATAATACCGCTTCACCAATACTCGGGGGCTTACCCCGAGAAAGTACTGCAGTCTTAACCACCACATCAGCAACACAGTCTTGACCAGGCCGTGCTGCTGCCAGCGCCTGCTGGAGGCTAGCGCCGCAGTTTTTATGGGTGCCGGCCTGGCCGCGCGTCGCAGCAACTTACACATCGCCACGTCCTCCATCAGCGGAATTGCCGGGAACCCACCGAGCAGGTGAAATAGCTCTACCTCCACAAACAACGCCTGGTCGCCAGTGCATACAGCACTCCAGCGCGCTCTTAGGTTCATGGCCGCGGCAATGATTCGATACGCCAGGCCAGGATTGCTCAAGCGAATATCGAACCAGCCCCACTGTCGCCGCTGGTTTCCAGCATTCATCTCAGCACTAATCAGCTGGTCCGCCTGTTCTGGTAGCGAGGTATCGATGTGGAGGAATAGCAACAAGTCCCCCCGGGCGAGTTCTGCACCCCGGTTCATCTGGGCGCTGCGCCCGGGTGCCGAGATTTCGATTCGATCTGCCAGGCCAGCAGCATTTTCGACGGTGTCATCGCTGCTACCCCCATCGACGAGTACTATCTCGTGACCCTCAACCCGATAACTTTGCAAGCCTCGCAACTGCGCCCGAATCAGAGCGGCTTCATTCAAAACCGGCAAGATGAAGCTTATTTTCAACGGGATAAGAGCGACACAGGAGAGTGCCCTAGCTGCCGAGAGCGCCGCCGCAACTGCTGCCCTGGCCGGCAGTGCAGCCGAAGCAATGCTCGCCGATGGTGATCGGGTTATCGGTGAGAACTTGTTTTCCTAGCTCCGACAGATGGGTTCTGGATTTGCCATTCAGGGCCAGGGGCATGACCAGCATCTGGTTAAAATCGCAATCGTAGACGAAGCCCTCGTAGTCAATACTCAGCAGAGAACGGCACATCACGGTTTCCAGGTTTTCCGCTCGATAGCTGTCGCGCAGGATATCCATATACTGATGATACAGTCCTTTCGCCAGCAACATACCGCCGAAACGGCTGATAGGCATATTCGTGATGGTGAATAACTGGTTAAAAACGATGCCGTATTGCTGCTTCAACTCACGCTTATAGTCCAGCTCCAACCCGGCCTGGGCAGGCGGCAGATTGAGACCATCCGGGTTGTAAACAAGATTGAGTTGCAACCCTGGATCGGCGCCATAACCCAAGTCGTTAAGTTGCTGCAAGGCCGTGATGCTGTCCTTAAACACACCCTTGCCACGCTGCTTCTCGACATTCTGCTCGGTGTAACACGGCAAGGAGGCGGTAATGGTGACGCCTTCATTGGCCAGAAATTCGGCCATGTCTTCGTAGCCTTCCTCGCCTAGAATTGTCAGGTTGCAACGATCGATGACTTCCGCACCGGTGGCCCTGGCGGCACTGACCAGATATTTGAAATCGGGGTTCATCTCCGGGGCTCCACCGGTCAGGTCGAGGGTTCGCACGGCGTGGCTGCGCAGGTGCTGCAGCACCAGGTCTATCGTCTCCAGACTCATCATCTCGGTGCGAGTGGGCCCGGCATTGACGTGGCAATGAGTGCAAGTCAAGTTGCATTTATAGCCCAGATTGACCTGCAAAGTATCGAGGATGCCACGAGAGATCGCAGGAAAATCGGTCTTGATGAGTAAGGGTCGGGTGTCGAGCATGATTATTCGTTGAGTCCGGTTCTCTGCAGCAAGGTGTCGGTCACATACCCCGACACCCAGGATGGATTAAAGACGGTGCCGGCCACCAACTGGCCCCGATTTTGGCCCATTGTTCGGCATCGATAAGCTACTTCGGCGAGCCCGCGGTCGAGTTTTTTCCCGTCTCAGGTGATTGGGCACACATCAAACGACCCGGTTGCGCGGTATTTTATGTCATGCCTGCTCATAATGCATGTGATTCGAGGCCCGGGCACCTTTGTTGCTGCTCTCTCTCATGTGGGTTAGGGTCTGCCCATGAAGCACCATGACCCTGAAAACAAGGCTTATGCTCCACTAAAAGAGGGTTTGGAGTACAGTCCACCATCTTCATCCCCCGCCAATACCCGATAGTGTGATGGGGAACTCAATTTACGGCTGGTACAACGATTAAGCTTGGATTAAGGGAATTTGGCCCAAAATCAGCTAGTAGGCAAGCAATTAAAGAAGAAAACAGGGAAAGAAGTAGGCAAAGAAACCAGGGCATAGAGGTAGATCCAGGACGAAAACAGGCGTCTAGGCCGACGCGGAATAGAAATATATTCAGT
>PCCP01000018.1 GCA_002731775.1 Gammaproteobacteria bacterium | reverse complement strand
CGCATACATACTAGCACAGGCGGTAACGGGGCGCTGGGGTGGGGAGCCTCGGATTGTCGGATTTTTTATTTAGGGTTGATGACCAGAATAACGCAGGGGCAGCCCCATCTAAGGATGGCTCGTGATAATTCAAATCTGCAGCAGACCTTGTTGGCGTTTTCGAGGATGGATTTTTATCCAATTCAACAAGCAAGGGCAGCGTTGTCACTGCCTCATCGACAAATTAAAACCGGGCCTGGTCGATGGGTTTCAACTGTTGTGTACTCCCCCTGTGCACAGCTGGCATCGACAACATAGTTCGGGCATTAGCGTAGGCAACTTAGCTGGCGCTCTTAATCATATTGCGAGCAATTATAATTTGCTGAATCTGGCTGGTGCCTTCATAGAGGCGAAACAATCTCACATCCCGATAGAAGCGCTCAACCGCATACTCGGCCATGTAACCGGCGCCGCCATGTATCTGCACCGCCCTGTCTGCCACTCTACCTACCATCTCGGTGGCAAATAGTTTGCAGGCGGATGACTCGGTACTGATGTTGTCGCCATTGTCGCGTTTGCGTGCGGTTTCCAGTGTCATACATTTGGCGGCATAAGTTTCGGTCTGGGAGTCGGCAAGCATGGCTTGAATCAGTTGCTGCTCGGCGATGGGTTTGCCGAATTGTTTGCGCTGGATGGCATAGTCCAGGGCATCGGCTATGAGTCTTTCTGCAACGCCGACGCTGACACCGGAGATGTGCAGGCGGCCACGGTCCAGGACCTTCATGGCGGTGATAAAGCCCTCGCCTTCTTCGCCGATGATATTCTCGGCGGGAACCGCACAGTCTTCGAATATCACGTCGCAGGTTAGTGAACCCGATTGCCCCATCTTCTTGTCGATGGCACCCAGTGCAATCCCAGGAGTGCCTTTCTCGACAATAAAAGAAGAGATGCCGCGGGCGCCCTTGATGTCAGGATTGGTCCTGGCCATGACATTGAAAGTATCGGCGACTGCGGCGTTGGTAATGTAACGCTTGGTGCCATTGAGAATGTAAAAATCGCCTTCGCGTGTGGCCGTGGTTTTCAACGCCGCCGCATCTGAGCCGGCCTCGGGTTCGGTGAGACAGAAACAGCTGATCCATTCCCCGCTGGCGTATTTTGGCAGATATTTCTGTTTCTGTGCTGCGGTGCCGCTGAACACAATCGCCGCAGAACCGATGCCGTTATTGGTGCCCATGATGGAGCGAAAAGCCGGGGAGGTACGACCCAGTTCGATCGCCACCAGAATTTCTTCTTCCATGGTGAGGCCGAGTCCGCCGTATTTCTCGGCGATGGTCAGCCCGAACAAGCCCAGATCCTTCATTTCCTGCAGAATGTCTGCCGGCAGCCTGGCCTCTTCCGCCAACTGGTTTTCTGCCGGTACCAGACGCTCGCGAACGAAGCGTGCTATTACATCGATGAGTTGGTTTAGGGTTGCCTGATCTCGTATCATTTTCTACCCCTTGAAAGTAGCGCTTAAGCTAGGGAAGCTCTGATCAATTCAATGACCAACCTGGCTTACAACCGATTCCGCAATCAAGGCGCACTCTCGCAGGCAGGTGTCGACCTGTCAAGGAAGTGCAACGATGACAGTGGAATCGGCTGGCGAGTTTTTATGCGACCAGACTTAGCAAATTTGCTGGTTTTGCGCTGCATACCACCGCTGAAAAGCCTATGCTAGAATGACCGCCCATCGCTTTCCCAAGCCCGGGGGAGAGGTGGTCATGGTGTCGGTCTAAAGGGGATATCGACGCTGCGATGGCAGTGAAAGATCCAGTTATAGCCTTCTGTGAGCCAGGTCAATTTGCTTTGTTTTCCAATTCCCGAATTGTTTGCGTAGTGAGAGTTAGCCATGCCCGATCAAAAAATGTCAGCAGCCTTTATTTACGACGGGGGCCGTTCTGCTTTCGGTCGCCATGCGGGCTCCTTGGCATCGGTTCGTCCGGATAACCTCCTCGCTCACGTTATTAAAACCGTGGTGGAGCGCAACCCGTTTGCCGCCACCGCTTACGAAGATGTCATCATCGGCAATACCAATGGCGCCGGCGAAGATTGCCGCAACGTGGCGCGCTTTGCCGGCTTGCTCGCCGGGATGGATACCGCGGTTGGTGGTCTTACCGTGAATCGTCTGTGCGGTTCGGGTCTGGCAGCGACTCTCGATGCGGCGCGGGCAGTGAAAGTCGGCGAGGGCGAGCTGTTCGTTAGCGGGGGTGTCGAGTCTATGAGCCGCGCGCCAATTATCCTGACCAAGGCGCAGTCTGCCTACGACCGGGGACAGCAAATAGCAGACAGCACGCTTGGAGCCCGCTTTACGAATCCGGCCTTTGCGGCGGCTTATGGTAATGATGCGATGCCCCAGACTGCAGATAATATTGCCAGCGATATCGGGATTAACCGGGAGCAGAGCGACAGTTTTGCCGCCGCTTCCCAGGCCAGGTATGAAGCAGCACGGGCGGACGGTTTCTACCAGGATGAGATTATTCCCATCGAGGTGCCACAGCCACGCAAGCAGCCAGCGCTTATGGTCGATGCCGATGAACATCCGCGCCCCGCTTCCACCATGGCAGCGTTGAGCGGCTTGCGCACGCTGTTCGACGATGGCGTGGTCACGGCAGGCAATGCCTCCGGCATTAACGACGGTGCTGCCGCACTGATCATTGGCAACGCGGCTAGCGGCGAGAAAGCCGGACTCAAGCCCAGGGCCCGAATTATCGCCGGTGCTATCGCCGGGGTTGAGCCCCGGGTAATGGGATTTGGCCCGGTATTTGCTATTCGCAAGGCGCTGGCTCGCGCATGTCTTGAGTTGGGGGAGATGGATATTATCGAGATTAATGAAGCCTTCGCCCCCCAGGTATTGGGTTGCCTGAAGATGCTGGAGGTGGATTTTGGTGATTCCCGGGTTAACCCCAATGGCGGCGCGATCGCCATCGGTCATCCCCTGGGGGCATCGGGAGCCAGACTCGCCATCACCGCAATGCGGCAACTGGAAAGAAGTAAAGGACGCTATGCAGTGATCAGCCTCTGTATCGGCATCGGTCAGGGCATCGCTGCGGTGCTGGAACGAGTCGAGTAGTCGGCTGCCTGCGCCACTAAAAAATTTAGTGCCTGTTAAAATTATATAAATAGTTAGTCAGAAGAAGGAAATACTATGTCGGATGTAGTCAGCTATGAACTTGTAAATAATGTTGCTGTAATCAGCGTGAACAACCCGCCGGTGAATGCCCTGTCCCAGGCAGTTCGGGAAGGTATCCTGGATGCCGTCACCACGGCGCAGGAAGATGCCTCGGAAGCGATCGTATTGCACTGTGAAGGCCGTACTTTTATCGCCGGTGCCGATATCACAGAATTTGGCAAGCCACCGCAGGAACCGGGTCTGCCCAGTGTCCTCAGCGCTATCGAAAATTCGAGTAAGCCGGTCATAGCAGCTATCCACGGTACCGCGCTGGGGGGCGGATTCGAGGTTGCACTCGCCTGTCACTACCGCTGTGTCATTGCCTCGGCGAAAGTAGGCCTGCCGGAAGTCAAGCTGGGCCTGCTGCCCGGTGCTGGTGGCACTCAGCGGGTACCACGAATTGCCGGTGTCAAGGCAGCGCTGGATATGATTGCCAGCGGCAACCCGATCGCTGCGCCCAGGGCCAAAGATATGGGTCTGGTGGATGAAATTATTTCTGCTGACGATCTCAAGGCGGGTGCCGTTGAGTATGGCAAAGCCCTGGTGAAGTCAGGTGCCCCTCTTAAACGCATTCGCGATATCACGATTGACCCTGCCAACGTGGAGCCGGGTTTCTTCGATGCCGCTCGCGAGCGACTGGCGCGACGCGCCCGCGGTCAGATTGCCCAGGACAAAATTGTTTCCTGCATAGAAGCCGCCGTAAACCTGCCGATGGATGAGGGCCTTCAAAGGGAGCGAGAACTGTTCCGCGAGCTGGTGACTTCACCGGAATCCGCTGCCATGCGCCACATTTTCTTCGCCGAGCGCCTGGCCGCCAAGATCAAGGATTTGCCAAGGGACACGCCACTGCGCGCTGTCAACAAAGTTGCCATCATCGGTGGTGGCACCATGGGTGGCGGCATCGCCATGTGTTTTGCCAATGTGGGCATTCCGGTGCTGATGTTGGAGATCGATGATGAAGCTCTGCAAAGGGGCATGGGAATCATCGAGAAGAACTACAAGATCACCATGCTCAAAGGCAAGATGACGGAAGATCAGTTGGGGCAACGCATCGGACTGATTACCGGCACCACCGATTATGCCGATCTTGGCGACGTCGACATGGTGATCGAAGCAGTGTTCGAGAACCTGGAATTGAAGAAGGAAATATTTGCCAAGCTGGATGCGGTGTGTAAACCCGGTGCAATCCTTGCCACCAATACTTCGTATCAGGATGTCGACGCAATCGCTGCGGCGACCGGTCGACCGCAGGACGTGTTGGGCATGCACTTTTTCAGCCCGGCGAATGTGATGAAGTTATTGGAAGTGGTGCGTGGTGAGAAGACTGCCGACGATGTGTTGGCCACCACCATGGCCATCGGCAAGAGAATAAACAAGGTCTGTGCCTTGTCCAGGGTGTGCTATGGCTTCATCGGCAATCGAATGCTCGGTGGCTATGGCCGTGAAGCGCAGATATTGCTGATGGATGGTTGTACTCCGAGCCAGGTGGATTCGGCCCTGGAAAAATTTGGCATGGCCATGGGGCCGCTGGCGATGGGAGACCTGGCGGGGCTGGATGTGGGTTACAAGGCGCGGCAGGGTCGTACCGACCTGCCGGATGATCCCAAACTCTATCGTATGGGCACACTACTGGTTGAGATGGGACGCTATGGACAGAAAACCGGCTCCGGATTCTACAAGTATGATCCGGAAACTCGCGCGCGCATGGCCGACCCCGAGGTGGAAGCCATGATCAAGGCAGAGGCGGCAAAGATTGGGATAGAGCAACGGGATATTTCCGACGAGGAAATCCTGCAGCGTTGTTTCTATCCGCTGATCAACGAGGGCGCCCGTATTCTGGAGGAAGGCATCGCCCAGCGACCCAGCGACATCGATGTGGTTTATGTATTCGGATATGCCTTTCCGGTGGCGAAGGGTGGGCCGATGTACTACGCCGATCAGATCGGACTGAAGCAGGTTTATGACAAAATCTGTGAATTCCGCGATCGCGATGGCGAGCAGTACTGGCAGCCGGCACCGCTGTTAAAGCAGTTGGCGGAGGCGGGCAAGACTTTTGCCGAGTGGGGATCAGAGCAATAATAGTCATAGGCTCCCTGGATTAGACGCATCAATTAAAAGAGAATTCGGCATGATTTCATATCAAACTACATTACCGGGAGCACCACTGCTGCGAGTAGAATCAGAGACGCCGCAACCCCAAGGCACGGAAGTGTTGTTGAAGACCATTGCCTGTGGAGTCTGTCACTCCGACATTCACATCCACGACGGGGTTTTCGAACTCGGCGCTGGCAAGCAATTGACGGTGGGGCAGGAAGGCATGGTGCTTGGCCATGAAATCTTTGCCGAAGTGGTGGCCTTGGGGGCGGACGCAGGTGAGCTAAGGATTGGCGATCGGCGGGTTGTGTTTCCCTGGATTGGCTGTGGCGAGTGTGCCGCCTGTAAACGCGGAGAAGAGCAACTGTGCACGCCGGGACGGGCGCTGGGGATTATGGCAGCCGGCGGATTTTCCGACCACGTGCTGGTTCCTCATGGGCGCTACCTGTTCGACAAGGGTGACGTGCCTGATGCCCTGGCGGCGACCTATGCTTGTTCCGGGCTCACCGCCTATGGTGCCTTGAAAAAAGTGGGTGAACTGGAGGCAGGTGACGAAGTCGTGATCATTGGCGCTGGCGGTGTCGGTATGATGGCAATCCAGATCGCCCGTGCTCTGGGTATGGATCCCATCGTTGTCGATATAGATGAAAGCAAGCTGGAGGCAGCTCGGGATCTCGGTGTTAGCCGTGGCTATAACTCCTCCGATCCGCAAACCTCGAGGACACTGCGCAAGGACACCGGTGGCGTCTTCGCGGTACTCGATTTCGTTGGCGCGGAAAGCTCGGTCAATTACGGCCTCGGCTGTTTGCGTAAGGGTGGGATGTTGATCGTCGTGGGCCTGTTTGGGGGCTCGCTGACTATACCGATTCCGTTCCTGCCGATGAATGCGCGAATTATCCAGGGCAGTTACGTGGGCAGCCTGCAAGATATGACGGAGTTGATGGAATTGGTGCGTGCTGGGAAAATTGCACCCATCGAAATTCATGAAAGGCCGTTGGCAGAAGCCAACGAAGCCTTGGCCGATCTCAAAGCCGGCAAGGTTCAGGGTCGCCAGGTTCTGGTAAACACATAGGAATACGGGTTTCAAACCGGCAGCTTTAACTGCCCAGGAGTACAAACCTTGCAAGCCTTGGAAAAATTTCAGAAAAACACGCGGGAATGGTTGCAGGCAAACTGCCCCGAGTCCATGCGTACCGCGATGGTGGCCGATGAGGTGGTGTGGGGAGGTCGCAACGCGCGCTTTAAAAACCCGGACAGCAAGCTGTGGCTGGAGCGAATGGCGGCCAGGGGTTGGACCTGTCCGACTTGGCCGGCGGAATATGGCGGCGGCGGCCTGAATAAAGAAGAAGCCATCATTCTGAACCAGGAATTGAGGCGCATCAACGCCAGACCGGCCCTGACCAGTTTCGGTATCAGCATGCTCGGACCGGTGTTGCTGGAATCCGGTAGCGTCGATCAAATAATGGAGCATATTCCAAAAATCGTTGCTGGTGAGATTCGGTGGTGCCAGGGCTATTCGGAGCCAGGTTCCGGGTCGGACCTGGCCAGTTTGAGTACCAGGGCAGAACTGCACGGTGATACCTATACAATAAATGGTTCCAAGGTGTGGACATCTTATGCTGACCAGGCGGACTGGATTTTCTGCCTGGTGCGAACGGATTTCGAGGTGCCAAAACATGCAGGCATCAGCTTTATCCTGTTTGACATGGCGAGCCCGGGAATCACTACAAAACCGATTCAACTGATCAGTGGCGGCTCGCCATTCTGCGAGACATTTTTCGATGATGTCAAAGTCCCTCAGAGAAACCTGGTGGGTCGCCTCAATGAGGGCTGGAGCATTGCCAAACGTCTGTTGCAGCATGAGCGCACGATGATCTCCAGTTTTGGTCTCTCTAGTGGCCAATCGGATCGGGGTGGCACTACCACCTCAAACCTAGCCAGTGTCGAGGCGGCAGCGATGCACTACCGGGGTGACAGCGACAGGCTTTCCGATGCGGTGCTGCGCGACCGGATTGCCCAGTTCAAGATTGACAGTGCGGCGTTTGCTTACACGTCACAACGTTCCATCGAAGAATCCAAACAGGGACAGGGGCCAAATGCCACTTCTTCCATGCTCAAGAACTATGGCTGCGAGTTGAACAAACGTCGCTATGAACTTCTTATGCAGGCACTGGGTAGCCAGGGCCTGGGCTGGGAGGGTGACGGTTTCAACAGTGACGAGCTACAGGTGACCAGGGAGTGGCTGCGCTCGAAGGCGAATTCCATCGAGGGGGGTACCTCGGAAATTCAGCTGAATGTGATTGCCAAGAGGGTGCTGGGATTGCCTGACATCATGAGCATGTCCAAGCAGCAGGGAAGCAAATAGCAGCTTAAGAGAGGAAAGGAATGGCACTGGTACTCAATGAAGATCAACTACTGTTAAAAGATTCGGCGCAGAGTTTCTGCCAACAGCTTGCGCCGGTTAGCGTGTTGCGGTGCCTGCGAGACAGTAACGATGAGACGGGTTTCGACCAGGCTATATGGACGCAGATGGTGGATCTGGGCTGGGCCGGCATGGCGATACCGGAAGCCTACGGAGGCTACGGCTTCGGGTACGGCGGCCTGGGGGTGGTGCTGGAAGAAACCGGCCGCACCCTGGTCAGTTCGCCCCTTATCTCTACGGTCTTACTGGCGGCGACGGCGATCAACGAATTGGGTAGCGAGCAGCAGAAACAGGAACTGCTGCCAAAAATTGTGGCGGGTGAATTATTAGTCGCACTGGCACTGGACGAGAACAGCAGCCATGCTCCCAGCCGCATACACACCAGCGCCGAAAGATCTGGCGATGGTTTTATCCTCAACGGTGCCAAGACTTTCGTGCTCGATGGCCATGTTGCGCAGAAATTAATCGTGGTCGCGCGCAGCTCAGGTGAGATCGATAGCAAGCAAGGCACAGGCCTGTTTCTGGTGGATGCCACCCTGGAGGGCATAGCGATCAACCGCACCCACATGGTGGACTCTCGCAACTCGGCGAAGATCGAATTTAGTCAGGTCGAGGTGGGAGCAGATGCCTTATTGGGTGAGGCAGATGGAGGCTTCGACGGTCTCGATAGGGTACTGGATATCGCACGTATTGGTCTGGCCGCAGAGATGTTGGGAAGTATTCAGGAAGTATTCGAGCGGATACTGGATTTCTTGAAAACCCGGGAGCAATTTGGGATTCTTATCGGCTCCTTTCAAGGCTTACAACACCGCGCCGCGACCATGTATAGTGAGATCGAGTTGTGCAAATCGGTGGTAAGAGCGGCGCTGGCTGGATTGGATGATCCCGCTAAAAGCAGGGAAGATATTGCAGAGCTCGCCAGCATCGCCAAGGCCAAATTGTCCGAGGTGTTCTTCGAGGTGAGCAACGAGGGCATCCAGATGCATGGTGGTATCGGTATGACCGACGAATTTGATATCGGTTTCTTCCTGAAACGGGCACGGGTGGCACAGCAATTTCTCGGTGATGCCAGCTTCCATCGCGACCGATACGCCAGCCTTAACAATTTTTAGAGACGGGCGGGCCCGATGCTATTGTTAATCATTGCAGCGGTACTGGCGCTACTGGTCTACCTGCCTTCATTCTGGGTGCGCCAGGTCATGAACAAGCATAGCCAGGCGCTTTCTGACTTGCCAGGCAGCGGGGGAGAACTCGCTAAACATCTCGTTAAACGCTATCAGTTGCACGGTATCAAAGTCGAAGAAACCCAGCCCTTTAGGGATCACTTTGATCCAGCCGCCCAAACTGTGCGCCTGAGTCCTGACAATTTCAATGGCAGGTCACTCACCGCCATCGCCATCGCCGCTCATGAAGTCGGGCATGCTATTCAATTTCACCGGCAGGAAAAAATATTCGAACTGCGCAAGCGCTATCTGCCAAAGGCCCTGCTACTGAGTCGGGTCGGTGTCGGGATTATGCTGGCTTTCCCGATCATCGCTGTGGTACTGCGCTCGCCGCCGGTCGTCGGCGCCGTTATCGGCTTGAGCTTGCTGTTGCAGTTGGCCGGTGCCTTATCCTATTTGATTATTCTGCCGGAAGAGTGGGATGCGAGCTTTAACAAGGCCTTGCCCATACTGATCGAGGGTGAATATATCAAGACGGAGCATATTCCGGCCATACGCAGCATATTGAAAGCCGCCGCGTTCACGTATTTTGCCGCGGCCATGGCGAATGTACTTAACGTAGGCCGCTGGTTCATGATATTAAGACGGTGAGCCAAACGCCGGGCTTGTTGTCACTTCACTAAATCGGCATGATTAACGCGTAGAAAAAGCAGTCTTATGGAAGAGTCCCTCAACGTATTCGATGAACCCCTCGTCCCCTGTGGCACCGACCCGGTGACTGGATTCTTTCGCGATGGCTGTTGCAACACCGGCGATGAGGATCTCGGTTCGCACACAGTATGTATCCAGGTCACCAAGGATTTTCTGGAATATTCACGCTTTCGCGGCAACGACCTTACTACACCGATGCTGGATTTCGGATTTCCCGGTTTGATTCCCGGCGACAGCTGGTGTCTGTGTGCCGCGCGATGGCTGGAGGCTTACGAGCAGGATATGGCGCCCAGGGTGTATCTAATGCGCACCCATAAGCGAGCGCTTGAGATCGTACAGCTGGAAAAACTTAAACAACATGCGGTGGATATTAATTAGATCTTTCTCCCTGATGCGGGGGACAGCATCAAGGTTTGGAATCGGTGGATAATATGGGTGAGATACAAAATAACACTAGTTTCTATTCGATATTAATGTTGATTGCCGGCATCGGGATTCCGATTATGGCGGCATTGAATGCTGGCTTGGGTGTGAATCTTCAAAGTCCGGCCCTGGCGGCAACAATTCTATTTTTCGTGGGCATGATCGCTTCCATTGGATACATGCTGATTTTCGAAGGCACACCGAAATCTCTTTATAACGCTAACACACCAGTGTATTTCTATTTCGGCGGACTCTTTGTCGTATTTTACGTGTTGAGCATTACCTGGGTGGCTCCACGTTTCGGTATTGGTAATGCAGTTTCGTTTGTACTGTTGGGGCAGCTCGTTTCGATGCTGACGATCGATCAGTTTGGATTAATGGGCTCGCCTCAGACCACGATCTCGGTACAAAGGATAATCGGATTGGCACTGATGGCTGTGGGTGTATTCTTGGTGGTACGAAAGTAGAATCCAGTCTGGAAAAGATTTTAACGCCAAACCAACACACAAAAAACAGAGCGAACAGGACAAACCAAACTATGCTGCAGTTGCGTCCAAATTGCGAAGACTGCGACAAGGACTTGCCGCCAGAATCGACCGAGGCGCGTATCTGTAGCTATGAATGTACCTTCTGTGCAAGCTGCGTCGAAGAGTTGCTGGGCAATGTGTGCCCTAATTGTGGCGGCGGTTTTGCCGTGAGGCCAATCCGGCCAGCAATTGCGCACAGAACCGGTGTCAGCCTCACCCATCAACCCGCATCCACCAAGCGCGTACAGTCAAAATATAGCCAGCAGGAGATCTCTGAATTTTCTCGCAAGATCAGGGGGATAGCACCCGAATATTGCTGAATCGACCATCAATTCAGCTCGGGAATTCATTTGGGACCCGAAGGTGGCGGCTTATGATGACGTGGCGCATCGGCAGCTGGGAGAGGAATTGGCCTACTGCTTAGAATTTGGCGGGTGAATAAATTAGACTCGGAATCCAGCCCATATCAGTTGCAAAAACGAAAAGGATTACATTATGAAAAAGCTCAGATTTCGACTAGTTTCAAATTGCGCTTTGCTGCTCTGCCTCACACTGTTGGCATTTCAGGTTAACGCCCAGCGCGAGATCGACCCGACCCGATTCGAATCCGCTATCGAGGCGTTCGAAGCTAAGGATCGGATGTTGAAGCCGCCCGTAGGAGCCATTGTCTTGACCGGTAGTTCAAGTATTGCCCGCTGGAATGATCAGGCTGCCGCTGCGCTGGCGCCACTGTCCGTCATTCCCAGGGGCTTCGGCGGCAGTGTGATGGAAGACGTGCTGTATTATCTGGACCGCGTCGCCCTGACCTACAAGCCGCGAGCGATTCTAATTTACGAGGGCGACAACGATACGTTTTACAATGTCGCCGAAGACAAGATCATCAGGCAATTCGAACAAATAGTCGCCAGGGTTCACGCCAACTCCGCCCAGACTCGAATCTACGTACTATCGGTCAAGCCCAGCGTTGCCCGGCAGAGTGTTTGGCCCCAGGCCCAGCAAGTCAGTGCGCGCCTCAGTGCCATCGCCGAGTCAGACCCGCTGGTTCACTACATCGACGTGGCGACGCCATTTCTAAAGGCAGATGGCAGCGTGATGACGGATATCTTCGTCGAGGATGGGCTGCATCTGAATGACAAGGGCAACGCCATCTGGGGTGCTGCAATTAAAGCCGGACTGATGAAGGTTGAAGGGCAGTTCGAGTAGGGATTGTTAGCCTGCTTGCCTCATGAGTATTTTTGACCTGATCGAAGCGTTGATCAAGCTGGGGCTGCCCATGGTAGCCATCAGCTGGCTTATGTTCTCGTGGTTGTATAGCAGCGGTGAAATCGACCGCGAGGCTGACCGCAAAGCGGTCAAGCTACGTCTTAAGAAAATGAAAAATACCTTCGAAAACAAGGAAGCACATAGCGCAGGCTATGTTTATGACAAATGGATGTGGTTCGGCAGTGGTTTTTATGGCTTGGCTGCATTGTGGACATTTTCCGTTATCGAAATCTCCGACTTCCTCAGTTTCATATTCAGCTTTCCCGGCTTTTCTGTGTTATTTGAAGATGGTGTCATCGGGTTTTTTATCTCGGTAGCGCTTGGTCAGCTGGGCAATCTTATTAGTGCATTTATCTGGTTCAGCTACTGGCCTGCGGATTCCAGATTGCTGTGGCTGCTGGTAGCGTACCTGGGCTACTGGTGCGGTGTTGAGTTGGCTCGACGCAAGGTCGAACTGCCCCTCAATGTGTGGCGTGATAAATATTAGAATAAGAAGGGGTAGTTCGGGGGACAGCGACCCTAATTCTCCTGATGACTTATTTAGTGATCCAATATAAAAACAACCCATGCGTCAGCATACTTAATAGGTGTTTCGTGCCGGGATCATTCTTCAAAGTCCTTTTGTCTCGGCATAAATATTTTCGTGCAGAAACTGGACGCAATTAAGGTCACTGTCCCTGGAATTCCTCAGTATCATCTGGCGGTTCCACTATTTATTAATCGACCAAAAAACAAGCTGTTCATAAACAGCTTATTGGACCCGTACCAGAATGCCCGGAAGTTTGGATCATCAGTAAAACTTACGATGATCCCTCGCCCTTGTGCACTGATGACCGCAGCGGCGGAGTTATTGATTAGAGGCAGCTTCTTATCGGGCACGTAGCCACTCCAGAGTGAGTCTTCGGCATATACCAACGGTGTGGCAAATGGGTTGGTCGCCTTATTCATGACCAGGGTGCCTCTCTTAAACAGCGGTACTTCCGATTCATAGAATCCCCAACCCAGAGGATGACTGAGATCAAGCCGGGCTCTGAATATACTTCCGCCGATGACCTGGGATCCAGTGATGACTTCGAAGTTGCTGTAGTCAGCGCCTTCCAACCCAGGTGGCTCCACGTCGGCAAACGAGACATTGGAGATTTCGATATCGGATAACCACTTAGATCCGCGCTTGGTAGCAACTATCAATCCGCCTTTCCGGTTCCAGTCTTGCAATTTTGTAATAGCCGCGCTGCTCACGCCTGCATAGTTACCATCGAGTAATACGATGGTGTTGTATCTGTCGATACTAGTACTGTTGAATCGATCCACCGATACCAGCGTTGGTTTCATGTCGAATCGAGTGTCCAATAAATGCCAGGCCTGACCAACTTCGTAAGCAGAAATTCCTCCTTCAGCCAGAATCAATACCTCAGGTTTTTCTACGTCTGCAAAGGAAGGGCTTCCGAGGTCGGGTCCTGTCGATGATCTGCCAGTACTAAATCCATACACATCGATTGCATCTTGCCGAACGATTTCCTCTGCCAGTTCATGAATTTTTTCAAGTTCAATATCCTGAATGCCTAACGGAACTATGATTGAGCCCATGGCGAAGTCTTTGCCATCGGCGCTGATGAATTCCTGACTGGCGACTTTGACCCTTGCTCCTGCATTCAATAAGCGGTTAATCGCGCGATGCGCGTAGTAGCCATGCACTTCGAAGGCATAGGCGTAATCACTGCGACCACCGATCAGCTGACCTCGGGGAAAGGTATCGAGATCAAACTCGGTTCCAAGCATTGCAGTGTTGTACTCTCGGCGATCAAGTGCCTCGTATTCCAGGTTAAAAGCAAGTGGCAAGGTCCAGGCAGACACATCGTAGAAAATACTGTCCTCGAAAGTGTTGCGAATCTCGAACAGCGCATGCACCAGACGGTACTGAAGTTGATTCAAGGGTACGATATAGCTCGCTTCCGGATTGTATGTGGCTTCACCGATCTGGATAGGTTCTGTCAAATGATAGATATCAATCTTGTGCCGCTTGACGATTTCGGCCAGATGAAATGCTTTGGCTGGATCTTTTTCTGACCCGAATACGTACGCCTTTACCGGATCGTCCGCAGCCAGCTCGGCTGCATCGGCATAAAAATCCCTTTGATAGGTCAATAATTCAGTGCGCATTTCATGAGCTGCTTTCACCGAAGCCAGAGCAGACCGATGATGATTTCGGATGGCAAAGGGAAAGGTAAGTATGCCGTTTGTGCTTTCCTGTGCGTGGCCTCGAGCGCTGGCCTGTTCGAACAGAACGGCTACACCCCCATTGAAATCCACGTAAGTAGGGCCCCGGCCTGGATAATAATCATCATAATTTTCTTTCGAAAAATACAGGGACTGAATGTCGTCCAGGCCTTCTTGAAAATAGGTAGAAATGGATTCAGTCAGAGAATAATTTTGCTCGGGTATCAACGGATGCACTCTGTTTGGCTCACCTGGCTGGAAGAAGAAAGTGGAGTTCGTGCCCATTTCATGGTGATCGGTATACAGGTTTGGCTTCCACTCGTGAATCCTGGCAACTCGCCCCTTTGTTTCAGGCAATTGAATCGGAATGTAATCCCTGTTGAGATCGAACCAATAGTGGTT
>PCCP01000064.1 GCA_002731775.1 Gammaproteobacteria bacterium | reverse complement strand
CGCGAAGAGCCCGTGGCCAGCGAGAGAGCGACTAACGGCGCTGACTTACTAGATGCGAGTGCCAGCGCACAGGCCAATTTCGACGGCGCAAGTAACGGCGCCTCCGCCGACGGGGCAGAGGGGGACTCCGGTTGCACGGTGGTGGTACATTACGAACGCGCGGACTCCACAGGATGTATAATGCTGGGTCAGGACTGGGTCGTATCGCCTGCGGACGATCTGATTCAGAAGCTGCGCCTGGAGTATGGCAGGGATAAAGTTAATCTTAACTACAGGTCAGACAAGACGCTGTTGTCTCGCGAAGGTGAGCGAAGCGGATTCGATAAAGGCCACAGACATTGAATATTTTCCTGGCATTAGAGTCAGTAGATAGACTGGATCATCATGGACCCGAACTACCTTGAATTTGAACAACCCATTGCCGAGTTGGAAGCCAAGATCAGCGAGCTGAGACTCGTTGGTAGCGACAATGAGTTGAATATCAGCGATGAAATTCAGAATCTTCAAGACAAGAGCATCAAGCTCACCGAGAAGATATATTCGAACCTGTCATCCTGGCAAATTTCACAGCTAGCGAGACACCCGCTACGACCTTACACGCTGGACTATATTGAACACATATTCACCGACTTCGATGAATTGCATGGTGATCGTCTATATGCGGACGATCAGGCACTCATCGGCGGCCTTGCCAGAATCGATGATCGTCCGGTGATGGTGATTGGTCATCAAAAAGGTCGAGGCACCAAGGAAAAAGTACGGCATAATTTTGGCATGCCCAGGCCGGAGGGATACAGGAAGGCCCGCAGGCTGATCAAGCTCGCCGAACGCTACCGGTTGCCAGTATTGAGTTTTATAGATACACCTGGCGCCCATCCCGGGATGGATGCCGAAGAGAGGGGTGTCAACGAGGCTATCGCTGAAAATATGGCGATGATGTCGCGAATACGGACACCGTTGATTGCTACGGTGACGGGAGAGGCAAATTCCGGTGGTGCCATCGCCATCGGCGTTTGCGATCAGCTCAATATGTTGCAGTACTCCACGTATACGGTGATTACCCCGGAAGGCTGCGCCACCATCCTCTGGAAATCTTCGGAGTATGCCGCCGCCGCCGCTGAAGCCATGGGGGTTACCTCGGAGCGACTGCAGGAGCTGGGTATTGTCGATCTGACGATTCCAGAACCGCTGGGAGGAGCCCATCGGGATGTCGCCGCAGTAGCTGCGAGTATCAAGGCGGCGCTGATCGAACAGATCGATCGACTGTCCGCCCTCGATCCGGAGGTACTGGTCGAAGGCCGCTATGAACGCCTGATGGCGTACGGGCTGTAAAGCTCGCAGCCTTTGCGTCCCCTGGCTCGCCCAATATCGGGTTCAATGCGAACATCATCTCAGGTGTAATAAATCTTCAATCCAGGCCCTCAGAGACCGATCTGACCATGAAATTCACACTCCAATCCCTGGCTGCCGCAGTGCAATCCATGCCCCAGTGCCGCTCCCTGGTGGTGGCATTCAGTGGTGGTCTGGACTCGAGTGTCTTGCTCCATGGCTTGAATCAACTCAGGCAGCAAGCAGATTTCCAATGGTCGCTGCGGGCGCTGCATATCAACCACGGCATGCAAAGCAACGCGGATAACTGGGAGCGGCATTGTCAACGCAGCTGTCAAGAGTTGAATATCGATTTGGCTGTAACAGATGTTCGGAAAGATTTCGGTGACAGTCTGCCCAGCGCCGATGTAGAGAATGCCGCACGCAAGGTCCGCTACCAGGCCTTCGAAGAAAATTTGCAGGCCGGTGAAGCCTTGTTGCTAGCCCATCAGCTGGATGATCAGGTGGAGACCTTGCTGCTGCGGCTGATGCGGGGCGCAGGCATTAAGGGTCTCGCCGGCATTCCCGTTACTCGCGCCCTCGGCCAGGGATTCCTATATCGGCCGTTACTGGACTTCGATCGCCAACAACTCGCCGAGTATGCCAGCACCCACGCCTTGCAGTGGCTGCAAGATGAGTCCAACGAAGATGAGCAATTCGACAGGAACTTCGTCCGCCGCACCCTGTTACCGTCGATCGCATTGAGATGGCCCGGCTATCGCGATAGCTGGTCGAAAACCGTGACCCTGGCGGCGGAATCCCAGGGCTTGCTGGCTGAATTGGCCGCAATAGATCTTAATAATATGGCTACAGAACAGCATTCGGTCATTCGGCTCGAGCCTCTGCTGGGGCTGTCCAACCCCCGCCAACGCAATCTGTTACGACACTGGCTAAGCAAAATTGGAGTACCCGACCTGGGTTGGAACCGTCTGCAACAACTCAGCAAAGAAGTACTGAGAGCAGACGTGGGCAGCGATGCCAGCCTGCTAGGGGAAGGTTTGCAATTGAGGTGCTACAAACAAAAACTCTATGCCTTAAAGACCATTCCCGAGATCGATCCCGCCGACAAGTTGCACTGGGATACCAGCCAGGCCCAGGCCATTGTTTTACCCCGCAATGGTTCCCTGCACATGCACCCGACCACGGGGTCCGGGATCGCACTCCTGAATGGGGGCAGGCTACAGATTCACTACCGCCGGGGCGGCGAATCCTGTCAGCTGGCGGGGCGGCCAAACAAATCCCTGAAGAAACTATTACAGGAACATGAAATAGAACCCTGGTTGCGTAAGCGCATGCCGCTGCTCTATATCGAAGACGTTCTCGCCTGTATACCGGGAGTGGGAGTGGCCGAGCGATTCGCGGCGAAGGACGATGAACCGAGCCTACGGATCAGCTGGCGCAGTCCCGATTTTGGTGTCGATCAATCTTAGAACTCTAGGCCAGGGCACGTTGCCCCATTGTTAGGATACTTTCCCGGCGAAAATCCTCTACCCTAGTCTACCTTCCTTGCGACCATTCGCACTTCTATTTCTTCAGCGCTGCGGAAACTAAATTCCTCCATGAGGATCACTGAATCCGAATAGAAGTGTGCTTCCATCACCTGCAGAGATTTCGAGTGGCGTGGGCAATGGGGTTAGGCGAGGCAAATTTGCTCAAAACGACACACATGTACACTGGGGTGCAGCAATATGCATTGGAGCTTTGTGCATTGGAACTTTTTTGGTCTAATCTTTTTCGGGCGAGCTAGATATTTCCTCAGAGTATCTCAGCTGCTATAGGTGAAAAAGAAGACAAAAAATTACGCCGCTGATAAAACTTTCTGCCATTGCCGAGGGTTTTGGTTTGAGCTTGAAGGGAGCTTCTGGTAGGCTGTAGTTCCATCTGCATGGGTCAGTGCAGCGCTGATTCTATTACTTGAGATGGGGCCCCGATGACTCGTTATATCTTCATTACTGGTGGTGTGGTTTCGTCATTGGGCAAAGGCATCACCTCGGCATCTCTCGCGGCAGTTCTCGAAGCCCGCGGCTTGAACATCACCCTGTTAAAACTGGATCCCTACATCAATGTGGATCCCGGTACCATGAGCCCGTTTCAACACGGCGAGGTCTTCGTCACCGAAGACGGCGCCGAGACCGACCTCGATCTGGGTCATTATGAACGTTTTAGCCGTACCACCATGTCGCAATCGAATAATTTCACCACCGGCAGGGTTTACGAAGAAGTACTCAAGCGAGAGCGCCGCGGTGATTATCTCGGCGCCACTATCCAGGTTATTCCTCATATCACCGATGAAATCAAACGTCGTATCGTCGAAGGTGCCAAGGGCGCCGATGTGGCCCTGGTCGAGATCGGCGGCACCGTCGGTGACATCGAGTCACAGCCATTTCTGGAGGCGATACGACAAATGCGGGCAGAAGTCGGACCAGAGCGGGCCCTGTTTTTGCATCTCACGCTGGTGCCCTATATCAGCACCGCCGGCGAGACCAAGACCAAGCCCACCCAGCACTCGGTGAAGGAATTACGTTCCATAGGTATCCAGCCGGACGTGCTGGTGTGTCGCTCGACCCAGGAAATCGATGAATCATCGCGCAAGAAAATCGCATTGTTTACCAATGTCGAACTTCCGGCGGTCATCTCATTGCCCGATAGCGATTCGATCTATCGAGTCCCGGGCAAACTGGGCGCCGCCGATCTCGACGAAATCATCATCCGGAAATTTCATCTCGATTGCCCGCCAGCAGATTACTCGGAGTGGGACCGGGTGGTGGAGGCGCATTTGCACCCGAGCCAGGAAGTTAATCTGGCCATGGTGGGCAAGTACATGGATTTACTGGATGCTTACAAGTCGCTCAATGAAGCGATTATTCATGCCGGCATCCAGACCCGTGCCCGGGTGAATATTAAATATATAGATTCCGACGATGTCCTGCAGAAGGGCATCGAGATTCTGGAAAATCAGGATGCGATACTGGTGCCCGGCGGCTTCGGTGAACGCGGCATAGAGGGCAAGATCATGGCGGTGAGGTATGCACGGGAAAACAAAATTCCCTACCTGGGAATCTGTCTGGGCCTGCAGGTCGCCGTGATCGATTTTGCCAGAAATGTAGCCAGTCTCGAGGGCGCCCACAGCACTGAATTCAATGCCGACTGCCCACACCCGGTCATCGCAATGATTAGCGAGTGGACCACGGCGAGCGGTGACACCGAATTCAGGGACAAGGATTCAAACCTTGGCGGCACCATGCGCCTGGGGGCTCAGAAATGTATTCTTCAAAGCGATTCCACCACCTACGAGTGCTACGGCAAGCAAGAGATAGTGGAGCGACACCGGCATCGTTACGAATTCAACAATAACTACATCGACCGCCTGCGCGCCGTCGGCATGAAACTGGTGGGCAAGTCGGAAGACGGGATGTTGGTCGAGGTGATTGAAATCCCCGACCATCCCTGGTTTGTGGGATGCCAGTTTCACCCGGAATTCAAGTCCAAACCTCGCGAGGGCCATCCCCTATTTACCGGCTTCATCAAGGCGGCTATCGCCAGGCGCGACCGTCGCTCTGACGATGCCGGGGTTGGCAGCCTGGAGCAGCCGCTTAGCTCGAATTCAGCCGCGCAAGCCTGATAATTTTCCGTCAGAAACAGGATTCCCACCAGTTCATGACCAGCAAGCAAATCAAGGTGGCGCAGATAACCCTCGCCAACGATCGACCCTTCGTCCTGTTCGGTGGCATCAATGTGCTGGAATCGCGAGATCTGGCGATGACTGTAGCCGAACATTTTAAGCGCGTGTGCGGTGATCTCGATATTCCGTTTGTATTCAAGGCTTCATTCGATAAGGCCAATCGCTCCGCCATGGATTCCTTTCGGGGTCCAGGGCTGGAAGCCGGGCTGAAGATTCTCGGCGAGATCAAGACCACACTCGAGTTGCCCATCATCACGGATGTACATGAACCCGCCCAGGCGCAGCCGATCAGCGAAGTGGCCGACGTCTTGCAACTCCCGGCGTTTCTGTCGAGGCAGACGGACCTGGTGGTGGCCATGGCGAAGACCGGTGCTGTTATCAACATCAAGAAGGCCCAGTTTTTGGCACCCCAGGAAATGCAGCATATTCTGGCCAAATTCGAGGCTGCGGGAAATGAGCAACTGCTTTTGTGTGAACGGGGCAGCAGCTTCGGCTATAACAACCTGGTGGTGGATATGCTTGGCTTCTCGGTGATGAAACGCCTCGGCTACCCTCTGTTGTTCGACGTTACCCACGCCCTGCAACAACCCGGTGGCCTGGCCGACCGCGCCGATGGTCGCCGTGGCGATGTCACCGTCCTGGCCCGGGCCGGATTGTCCCAAGGTCTGGCGGGTTTGTTCATCGAGGCCCATCCCGATCCCGCTACCGCGCTCTGCGATGGCCCCTGTGCCCTGCGGCTCGAAAGCCTGCGTCCCTTCCTCGAACAGATGAAGGCCCTGGATGAGCTGGTAAAGACCCTGCCCGAGCTCGATACGGAATAATACATATATAATCTATTAGATTAGATAATCAATGCAAGGTATTGAAATGTCGTTAATTAAATCAATTAATGCTCGAGAGATCCTGGACTCGAGAGGCAATCCTACGATCGCTGCCGATGTGGTCCTGGACAGCGGAGCCGTGGGTACGGCCTCTGCGCCTTCCGGGGCTTCCACGGGCTCCCGGGAAGCCCTGGAACTGCGTGACAAGGATTCTTCCAGGTACTTAGGCCGGGGCGTACTATTGGCAGTCGAAAACGTTAACACCTCGATTCAGGCGGCCTTGAAGGGCCACGATGCGCTGGATCAGGCGGGTCTTGACCAGGTGATGCTGGATCTGGATGGCACCGGAAACAAGTCAAAACTGGGTGCTAACGCAATCCTCTCGGTCTCCCTGGCCGCTGCTAAGGCGGCGGCTATCGAAACCGGCGTGCCGCTGTACACCCATATCGCCAGAATCGATGGCAGCGAAGGCAATTATTCCCTGCCGGTACCCATGATGAATATCATCAACGGCGGTGAGCACGCCGATAATAACGTAGATATTCAAGAGTTTATGATTGTTCCCACTGGCGCACCCAGCTTCACCGAAGCTCTACGTTATGGGGCGGAAGTGTTTCATGCGCTGAAATCAGTGCTCGCCAAACAAGGTCTGAGCACGGCGGTGGGGGACGAGGGTGGTTTTGCCCCTGATCTGCCTTCCCACGCGGCGGCCCTGGACGCGATCTTGCAGGCCATTGAATTAGCGGGTTTCAGGCCCGGCGTGGATTTGCATTTGGCACTGGATTGTGCCGCTTCGGAATTCTTCGAGGCGGGAAAATACTGTCTCCAAGGTGAGAACAAGCGCTATGATTCGGCAGAATTCGCGGATTACTTGCAGAATCTCAGTGAAAACTACCCTATTCTCTCTATCGAGGATGGTATGGACGAGAGTGACTGGGAGGGCTGGGCTAAATTATCTGTCCAAATAGGCGATAAAGTTCAGTTAGTGGGCGATGATCTGTTCGTGACCGACACCCGTATTTTGCAGCGTGGTATAAGCGAAAACATCGCCAGCTCCATCCTGATCAAATTCAATCAGATTGGCTCATTAACGGAAACCCTGGCTGCGATCAACATGGCCAAGGCAGCGGACTACGGGGTGGTTATTTCCCATCGCTCCGGCGAGACGGAAGATACGACGATCGCGGATCTGGCCGTCGCCACCGCAGCGGGTCAGATCAAGACTGGCTCCCTGAGTCGTTCCGATCGGGTAGCAAAGTACAACCGCCTGTTGCGGATCGAAGAAGAGTTGGGCAGCGCCTCGGTTTACAGGGGGCTCGGAGAGTTCGTGCGGTTTACATAGAGACGCAATGAAAATACTTTTTGCATTTTTAGCTTTCGTGATTGTCACCCTGCAGTATCAACTGTGGCTCGGTGAAGACAGCATTCGCGCCCTGAATTTGCTGGAAGTCGATCTCGAGGCGCAGCGTAGGGATAATGCCGAGCTGATTGAACGCAACCGGCTCGTCGAAATTGAAGTGCTGGATCTCAAGAATGGACTGGAGGCGGTGGAAGAGCGGGCCAGGTCGGAACTGGGCATGATCCGTGCTGGAGAAGTTTTCTATCTCATAGTCGACTGATCGCTGCATGGCTAATAAGCCTGCCAAGCATTTGGAAAACTGCAGTACCGAAATCCGCACGCCGAAATCTCTGTCCCGGCATTCGAAAAACGAGGAAGCAACCACTATGGCAATTTGGGCAATTGTGCCAGCCGCTGGCGTCGGTTTCCGTATGGGATCGGATACACCCAAACAATACCTGCCCCTCAATGGCACTCCTGTCATCGTCATCGCTCTGCGGAAGCTGGCCAGCATCGCCGAAATAAAAACGATCGTGGTTGCCCTACATCCGCAAGATCGGTGGTTCTCGCAGCTGCAGCCAACGCTGGATGAGCGCGTCGTCGCTGTCGTCGGCGGCGACCAGAGACACCTGAGTGTTTTGAATGCTTTGTTGAGTATAAGCGCGGCAGCACAAGAGCAGGACTGGGTGCTGGTGCATGACGCCGTGCGTCCCTGCGTATTGAGCTCGGATATACGTAAGCTGCTGACCGAATTAGATCATCATGCCATAGGTGGAATGTTAGGCGCACCGGCAGAAAACACCCTGAAACAAGTTGATGATCAGTCTGTGGTGCACAGCACACTTGATCGTAGCAGCGTCTGGAATGCCTTCACACCACAGATGTTTCGTTATGGTTTATTGCTTGCCGCCATCGAAACCGCGGTGAAAAAAAATACTATGGTGACGGACGAAGCCAGTGCGATTGAACTCATGGGGCAACGACCACAGATGATTGAAGGCGCCAGGACAAACATTAAAATCACACATGCAGTGGACCTGGCGCTGGCGAGTAAGATTCTGGAGTTACAGGAGCAGAAATGACTGTAGATGGATTACGAATTGGCCATGGCTATGATGTACATCGCTTTGCGTCAAGCTTTGACGAAAAACAACCCCTGGTGCTGGCCGGCGTACGCTTGCCAGAGGAAAGAACCCTGGAGGCGCATTCCGATGGTGATCTGGTGCTGCACGCGGTTTGCGATGCCATCCTCGGTGCCGTGGGGCAGGGCGATATAGGCCGGCATTTTCCAGATGACGATCCGCAGTTTGCCGACGTAGACAGTCGGCTATTGCTAGCTAATGTATTGGCGCTGGTGGCGGTACAAAATTTTCGTCTGGTGAATATAGATGTCACCGTGGTTGCCCAGGTTCCCAGGTTATCTCCACATCGAGCGGCGATGCAGGCAAATCTGGCGAGCCTGCTGAAGCTGGCAAAGGATCGGGTAAATCTCAAGGCGACGACCACCGAGGGCCTCGGTGACATCGGCAAGGAACTGGGGATGGCCTGTCATGCTGTGGTGTTACTGAGTCGAATTAGTGAATAGCGTGAACAACCGGTGTTAACCATGCCTGCAGCGGCGGCGTCGCATGAGCCCGGCATTATCCCCCTGCAAGATTTGGATTATGCCCAGGCCCGACCGTCACTGCGGGCGACACTTAAGCAGGAGATTACCGACTTCTGTGTCGATGAAAAACTCGGATTTGCTTTTACCGGCGCCGGCGAACACCTGTGCCTGCGGATCAAAAAAACCGATCTGACCACCCTTGCCGTCGCCGAACGCATCGCTACGCTGACCGGTATCAGTATGGCTGATATCGGCTATGCCGGTATCAAGGACCGGCGCGCCGAATGCACGCAGTGGTTCAGCCTGCCACTGGCGCCGGCAGCAGAAGGCCGGATCGACGCGATCGAGAATACGGACCTGACCATCCTCGAAACCCAACGTAACGGCCGCAAGATCAAGATCGGCAGCCACAAGGGCAACCGCTTTCGGATTCGGCTGCGGCAGTGTGTCGGCGTTCAGTCTGCATTTGACCACGCCCTGGAGGCCATCAAACAACATGGGGTGCCGAATTATTTCGGAGCCCAGCGCTTTGGCCGCCAGATGACTAATATCACCCAACTGCTGGAACTCATCGCCGCTGCGGGTGCGCAAACGCGACCCCAAGGCCAACGCTACAAGCGCAGCATGCTGTACTCCGCAGGCAGGGCCTACCTGTTCAACCAGCTGCTCTCGGCTCGCCTGCACTGCGGAAACTGGAACCAGTATGTCGCCGGCGACGTGCTGAATCTCGATGGCACCAGCCGTTACTTCCTGTTGCAGGGCTTTGAGGACTGGGATGAAAACCTGCAGCGGCGGCTGGACAGCTTCGATATCCACATCAGCGGTCCCCTGGCGGGCATCACCGATCCGAAAGATAAGTATTTAAGCAGCGGCGAAGCGGCCGATATTGAAGATGCGGTGCTGAAACAATTTCCAGCGCTGGTGAATGGCCTCTGTCACTTTGGTCTGAAGGCGGCGCGCAGGGCACTGCGCTTCACCGCAGGCGAGTTAGAGTGGTCCTGGCTCGACGCCGGGGATCTGGAACTGCGTTTTGTCCTGGGCCGGGGAAGCTATGCCACCAGCTTGTTGCGCGAGATCTGTGATACGAGCTAAAAAAGTGATAAAAGGGAACGCAGGCTGAGGTACCCCCACGAAATATTTATGAAACTCGAGGGATTAAACCAATGCCCCTTACCAAGCCCTGCTACAGGCACCAATTAGCTACGGCAAAATAAGGCGGTGGAAACGGTGCCAAGATCCAGTGTTTATGATGAAGTGGATAGATTCACCCGCAGGATTTTTATATTGTTGTGATTTATCAAATGGTGAAGAATTGATTAATAAATTGAATTTGAGTGGCATCGGCATGACGTCACAACGCACCCGCGAGCGCTTATTGGGTCGCTTGATGGAACAGGGCATATCCAACATGGAGGTGCTGGATGTGATTCGCTCGACGCCGAGACACATATTCCTCGATGAGGCGCTGTCACATCGTGCCTATGAAGACGTGGCCCTGCCCATTGGTTTCAACCAGACCATTTCCCAGCCTTACGTGGTGGCGCGGATGACCGCGGCCATCATCGCTGGTGGTCCGCTGAACAAGGTGCTGGAGATCGGCACTGGCTGTGGCTATCAGACGGCGGTGATCGCGCAGCTGGCGAAATCGGTTTATACCGTCGAGCGCATAAAACCCCTGCTGGAGCGTGCCCGCAAGAACTTGAAATTACTGGGTTTGCGGAATGTGGAATTCAAACACAGCGACGGCAGCGGCGGCTGGGAGGGAAAAGGACCATTTGATGCCATTATCACCACGGCGGCGCCGCAACAGATTCCCCAGGAGCTGCTTGCGCAACTGGCGGACGGAGGCAGGTTGGTGATTCCGGTTGGTGTCGAAAACCACCAGGAATTGCGTCTGATTGCCAGGCAAGGCAAGGAGTTCATCACCGAGATACTGGACCTGGTTCGCTTCGTTCCTCTGCTGGTGGGCCAGGTGCACCACTAACTGGCTGAAGCGGCGACCAGAAGAGAAGAGTGAACTATGTCCGTAGCTGCCGATGATCGAAAAAACCAGCGTGGTTCACAAGCGACCGGCGTGCGCTCACATACTCTGCTGTTCTGCAAAGGCCTGGCCATGGGTCTGGGTGATTCTGTGCCCGGTGTGTCCGGCGGCACCATCGCCGTCATTACCAACATCTACGACCAGCTCATATTTTCAATAAAGTCGGTCGATCTGACGGCAGTCAATCTGCTTTTCTCCGGCCGTGTAATGGATGCGTGGCGCCACGTCAATGGGACTTTTCTGTCGGTGCTTGCGCTCGGCATATTGTCAGGATTGCTGACCTCGGCGAATACGGTGTTGTATCTGCTGGCCAATCAATTTGAGGCACTCATGGCTTTCTTCCTGGGCCTGGTGCTGGCTTCTTCGTGGCTGCTCAAGGACGAGTTTGAAGTGGCACAGGCACAAAATCTCGTGGCACTGTTGCTTGGGGTCCTGCTTACGGTCGTCGTAGGCATGATCAGCCCGCGGGTGGCGGAGCTGTCATTATTTTACGTTTTCTTCAGCGCCAGCCTCGCCATCTGCGCCATGATTCTGCCCGGCTTGTCCGGTGCGTTTATCCTGCTGTTGCTTGGAGTCTATGAATTTATCCTCGGTGCCCTGATTTACTTTAACCTGCCCTACATTGGCGTATTCATCGCCGGATGCGTGGTGGGGCTGCTATCGTTTTCCCGTTTACTGGCGTGGTTGCTGCACCGCTATCACCAGTTAAGTTATGGCTGTATCACGGGGATGCTACTGGGTTCGATCACGGTCTTGTGGCCTTGGCAGCACACAGTGAGTTCCTATACGGATGCCGCTGGTGAGGTACATCCATTATTACGCGCCAATGTGCTGCCAACAAATTATGCCGAAGTAACGGGCCTCGAGCCAGTGCTATTGCTTACGTTTGTGTGCTCCGTATCCGGTGCCCTGCTGGTGCTAGTATTACACCGGCTATTCAATTCGAGATCGGAGTCCTGAGGATAAAAGTGTTTTATTTTTCCACTAGCGGTTACCAAATCCGGTTTTCCTGTGGGGTCAGCCTGATGCTGCTGTTGTTAGTCGCCTGTGGCAATAATTACCAGGCGCCGGTTGACGAACAGAGTGAGCGATTGCTCATTGGCAACCCAATTATCGTCGCTAGCTCCCAGGGCGATACCAGTTTTGACGCACCCCAGTCGCGGGCGCGAGTGGCTTCCTCATCCACTGCCCGTGCTTCGGTGGCAGCCATGACCACACCCGGCTTGCGGCACGCAAGCAGCGAGACCCGCTCATTGAGTCACCGGGTCCGACTTGGCGACACCCTCTATTCCATCGCCTTTGAATACGATCTGGATGCGCGCAATCTCGCTATCGCCAATAACTTGAGTCCACCCTATACTATCTTCATCGAGCAGCAACTCAACCTGGACCTGAGCCGAATCAGCAATATTGCCCCCAGGGCCGCAGCCGACACCAGTAACCTGGGCGCGGCGGTGAGAAATAATTCCGTGGCCCAGGCTCAAGCCGTTCGAGTTCGAAGCGGGGGCGTCAGCAGACAAGCCATCGATAATTCCCGCAGCCCCGATCGCGATTGGCAGTGGCCCCATACCGGCAGGGTGTTGCGCGCCTTTCAGGCAGGCAACAAGGGCATCGATATCGGAGGTCGGCCGGGTGACCCGGTGTGGGCAGCCAGCGATGGTGAGGTGGTTTATTCCGGCAATGGCATCCAGGGCACCGGCAACCTGATCATTATTCGCCATGGCGACAGTTATCTCAGTGCCTATGCCCACAACAGCGTGATGCTGGTCAGCAAGGGCAGCAGGGTGACGGCGGGGGACAAGATCGCAGAAATCGGCGAGAACTCCACCGGGGTGCCGATGCTACATTTCGAAATTCGCGTGGACGGTAACTCGGTAGACCCGATCCGGTTTTTGCCAAAGCGGTAGTTTTCTAGGTGTCCGAATTGAATGGGACTGACTAAGTCATTCTCAGTGTCGGCGCGCTGAGCTCCCGTACCCTTCTGCCTCAGCGGCTTGCCCCCTCCCAGGTTCCCCCACTCGGTCGGGAGCCTAAGGTCCCCCTCGTTCACTCGGTGCGGCGGCTATAATTGTTGATGCAGAAGGGTACGGCATCACATCACTTTGGGGCCGCAAGCTGATTCAACAACGCGCTTCGATATTGCTAATGATGGTCGTTGGGGTTTAGTTCAGCGTTCCAGGTACTGCAGTTTGTTTTTCTTGTCGGCCCATTCGTCGGAGTTGGGCAGGGGGTCTTTCTGTTCGGTGATGTTTGGCCAGGTCTCAGCCAACTCCAAATTCAACGCCAGAAACCCCTGCTGGTCTTCCGGTAGTTCGTCTTCGGCATAGATAGCCTCGACTGGACATTCTGGTTCGCACAGTGCGCAATCGATACATTCATCAGGGTGTATCACCAGGAAGTTTGGTCCTTCATAGAAACAATCTACCGGGCATACCTCCACACAATCAGTGAGTTTGCAACGTATACAACTATCGCCTACAACGAACGTCATGCTTTCTCCGGGGTGTTGATGCGCTTTATTTCAAGGTGTCAGTGCATTTCTCCGGCACCAATTGGGCATCTGAAGTTCCAGTGGCCATGCGCTTTGGGCGGCATTCTATCAGCTTTTGATGTCCTTTTCTAAATCAAGTAGCGGTTTTCTGTTTTAACTCATAGAGGATAGCGAGCGCCTCCTTGGCGGTGATTTCATCGGGATTGAAACATTCCAGAAAATCCACCACCGGGTGACTGACGCCGGCGAATAGCTCATTCTGAATCGGCTCAGTGGCCGTGGCTTCTGCTGCTGCGGAGGACTCCAGAGGCGCCTCGGTTTCCAGGGCGCTCAACTTGATGCGCGCCGCTTCGATTACGGTCTTGGGAATGCCGGCAAGTTGCGCTACCTGTAGACCATAGCTCTGATTCGCTGGTCCGGATTTCACCGCGTGCAGGAAGACGATGCCGTGGTCGTGCTCCACTGCATCCAGGTGTACGTTGACGATATTGTCATAGGACTGGGCTAATGCCGTCAGCTCGAAGTAATGGGTGGCGAACAAGGTGTATGCCTGCAGCCGCTCGGCAATATAGACCGCCGCTGCCCATGCCAGGGACAGGCCATCGAAGGTGCTCGTACCGCGGCCGATCTCGTCCATCAGCACCAGGCTGTCGGTGGTGGCGTTATGGAGGATGTTCGCGGTCTCGGTCATCTCCACCATGAAGGTGGAGCGGCCACCGGCAAGATCGTCCGAGGAGCCGATGCGGGTGAATATCCTGTCGATGGGGCCTACCTTGACGGCGCTGGCTGGGACGTAGCTGCCACACAGCGCCAGCAAAACGATGAGTGCGGTCTGCCGCATATAGGTGGATTTTCCACCCATGTTGGGGCCGGTGATGATGAGCATCTTCTGTTGCTGGTTCAGACACAGGTCGTTGGCGACGAAGGGCTCGGGCGTGACCTTTTCCACCACCGGATGCCGACCATTTTCGATAACGATGCCAGGCTCGAGGCTGAGCTCCGGTTGACAATAATCCAGGTCGACAGCGCGCTCTGCGAAGTTATTTAACACATCCAGCTCGGCGATGGCAGTAGCGCTGGCGATCAGGCTCCCGAGTTCCTGGACCAGGTCTTCAAGCAGTTGATCATAAAGGGCCTTTTCCCGGCTCAGGGATTTGCTGCGGGCGCTGAGCACCTTGTCTTCGAATTCCTTGAGTTCGGGGGTGATAAAACGTTCAGCGTTTTTTAAAGTCTGGCGGCGGATATATTCGGCGGGCAATTCGATATTGGCCTGGCCCTTGCTGATTTCAATATAGTAGCCGTGGATGCGGTTATAGCCGACCTTGAGGTTGTTGATGCCGGTACGCTGGCGCTCCTTTATTTCCAGGTCCACCAGGTACTGGCCGGCGTTGCTGCTCAGGTCTCTCAGTTCATCCAGTTCCTCATCGAATCCGGCTGCGATGACGCCGCCTTCCCGGATCACCACCGGTGGATTTTCCTCCAGTGCCCGGCTTAGCAATTCGCTCTGATCGGGAAATTCAGCGATCGACATGGCCAGGGATTCGAGGTGGCCAGATTTGCAGTCGGCCAGGGCAGCCTGTAGTTGCGGTAGCAGCGCCAGGCCATGTCGCAATCGGGCCAGGTCCCGGGGCCGCGCCGAGCGTAGCCCGAGACGGGCGAGGATTCTCTCCAGGTCGCCGATGTTTTTCAGCGTCTCGAACAGCGTCTCGAAATGATAGTCTTCTATCAGCGCCGCCACCGCCTGTTGCCGTAATTGTAGCTGCCCGATGTCTCGCAGTGGCCGATTGATCCAGCGTGACAACAGCCTGCCACCCATGGCGGTCGCGGTGCGGTCGATGACGGCTAACAGCGTGTTGTCCCGACCGCCGGATAAATTGGTATCCAGTTCCAGGTTGCGGCGGCTGGCAGCATCGAGGATGACGCTGTCCTCAAGTTGCTCGATCTGCATACTCTGAATATGGGGCAGCTCGGATTTCTGCGTCTCCCGCGCATACTGCAACAGGGCGCCGGCGGCTTGCAGGGCGATCTCAAGGTGATCACAGCCGAAGGCAGACAGGTCCCGGGTATTGAAATGCCGATTGAGGACGCGGGTGGCATTTTCCACATCGAACTCCCACAGCGGTCGCTTGCGCAGGGCCGGATGATCGATGGTGGTGGCGACTTCCCCCAGTTGTTCATTGAGTAGTAACTCCGCCGGTTTGATGCGCTCGATCTCGGCACTCAACGCTTCCAGTCCGCTGACTTCGCAAAGCACGAAGCGACCGCTGCTGATATTCATGTAGGCAAAGCCGTAGATCTTATGGCCGATGCCGGCACCGGCACCCGCAGTAATTGCCAACAGGCAGTTGTCCCGCCGGGCATCTAACAGTGCCTCATCGCTGATGGTGCCGGGAGTCAGTATCTGCACTACCTGACGCTCAACCGGGCCCTTGCTGGTGGCGGGATCGCCGATCTGTTCGCAGATGGCGACGGAGACACCGGCATCTACCAGTTTCGCCAGGTAGCGGTCGGCGGCATGATAGGGGATGCCACACATGGGAATCGGCTGGCCGCCAGACTTGCCCCTGGCGGTGAGAGTGATATCGAGAAGCTTTGACGCGGTCTTGGCATCGTCGAAGAAGAGTTCGTAGAAATCCCCCATGCGATAAAACAGCAGGTCGTCCTGATGCTGAGCCTTGATGCGCAAAAACTGCTGCATCATGGGAGTCTGTGATTGTGCGTCGGCCAAGGTCTGGAAACTGGTTTCATTAATTCGAGGCTGAGAATTCTACACGGTTTACGCTCATAATTGGACCGTATGTAGCGCGCCGCGGTGAATGAATTAACGCACCTTTGAGATGAGATTACAGTTTAATTTGAGGCGGCAAGTGGATACCATGCAGCTAAAGTAAGAGCCGATAAGTGGAAGCCGGATGAATGACGCCTGCACAAGCACAAATTCTGCCCTGGTCCGGCAACTGGCCCAGCTCCTCCTCGCAAAAAAGCTGATTGTGGCCACTGCCGAATCCTGTACCGGCGGCTGGATCGCCCAGTCCCTTACCGCCCTGGCAGGCAGCTCCGACTGGTTCGATACCGGCTTCGTGACTTACTCCAACGAGTCCAAACAACGACTGCTGGCAGTGCCGTCATCCTGTTTCGCCGTCGACGGCCCCGGCGCGGTCAGCGAAGAGACCGTGCTGGCCATGACCCGAGGTGTCATCGCTAACAGCCGCGCCAATGTTGCCGTTGCCGTCAGCGGTATCGCCGGGCCCGACGGTGGCTCCGAGGATAAGCCGGTGGGTACCGTTTGGATTGCTTGGCAATGGCAAGACCAGGCACTGGCCCGGTGTTTCCAGTTTGTCGGCGACCGAGAAGCGGTGCGGCTCGCCGCGGTGACGGCGGGTTTGCAGGGCCTGATTGAGTTGATCGCTTAAGTCTTTTAGAAAACGCAGGGGAAAGTTAAAGGAATTTGAGTTTTGGCCAATATACTGATTGTATATACAGTAATATTCTGATTTACTATGCACTGTTTGTATATACAGTAGTAGCGTAAATATCGACATTATGGTTGAACTCGATGTTTGCCGCGGCGATTTCAGTGACTCCTTGTCATTCGCCTCGGAAAGCATCGAGCTCAGGCCGCCAGGCCAGACCACTTGTGATATGAAAGATAGGAAAGATCGGCAAGAATTTGGGATGTAGAATGTAGGGGAAAAGTTAGCAAGTAGCGAGGAACAAGCTATTCTATAAGGCTCAGGCAACTGAGTATCAGATGCAGGCGCACAGCTTGCGGGGACAACTGCATTTCTCACGGAACCAGCATCAGTTGTAATATCGGATTACCAAGGATACAACTATGATTGAAGATAACGGCAATAAAGAAAAAGCACTGGCGGCAGCACTGACCCAGATCGAAAGACAATTTGGCAAGGGTTCCATCATGCGTCTCGGTGATACCGAGCGCCATGCCATTCCGGCCATCTCCACTGGCTCACTAGGTCTGGATATAGCCCTGGGCATAGGTGGCTTACCCCGTGGACGTGTGGTCGAAATCTACGGACCGGAGGCATCGGGGAAAACCACATTAACACTGCAGGTCATTGCCGAAGCCCAGAAGGCTGGCGGCACCTGCGCTTTCATCGACGCAGAACATGCACTGGATCCAATCTACGCCGAAAACCTGGGAGTCGATGTCGACAACCTGCTGGTAAGCCAGCCGGATACCGGTGAACAGGCGCTAGAAATTTGTGACATGGTGGTGCGTTCCGGCGCGGTAGATGTGGTGGTGATCGACTCGGTCGCCGCCCTGACTCCCAGAGCCGAGATCGAAGGAGACATGGGCGATCATCATATGGGTCTGCAGGCCCGACTGATGTCCCAGGCCTTGCGCAAGATGACTGCCAATATCAAGAACTCGAACACCCTGGTGATATTCATCAACCAGATTCGCATGAAGATCGGGGTGATGTTTGGTTCGCCTGAAACCACCACCGGCGGTAATGCGCTGAAGTTTTATTCTTCGGTAAGGCTTGATATTCGCCGCATCGGTTCGATCAAGGATGGCGATGAGGTGGTAGGCAATGAAACCCGGGTCAAGGTGGTAAAGAACAAGGTGGCGCCACCGTTCAGACAGACCGAATTCCAGATCATGTATGGCCTGGGCATCCACCACCTGGGCGAAGTGATCGATCTTGGTGTGAAGTTGGGCTTGATCGAAAAGTCCGGTGCCTGGTATGCCTATAAGGGCGAGAAGATCGGTCAGGGCAAGAAGAATGTCGCCATTTACCTGGAGGAGAATCCAGAAATCGCTGAGGAGGTAGAAGCCGCAATCCGCGCCGAGTTGTTAGGTGGTGAACCCGGTTCCAAGCAAGCCAGGGAAGACGACAAAGACGACAGCAAAGATACCGAACCGGCCAACGACGATGTCGTGGTGCTGGCGACAGTGAAATCCAAATAGCGGAAGGTGTAGGAGTTAGGACCCCGACATCAGGATGTAACGCTAAAATGACTACCGCCGATAAATCACGCATGGATGCGGAAAGGCGTCGGAGTACTCTCTCTGACACCGTTGAATCCAAATCCAGTATAAGGGATTACCGGCGAAAACAAGTTGCCAGTACATCAAGTGCCGATGTCCCCGTTCTCCGGCGAGCCGCAATGGACTACCTGGCCCGTCGGGAACACTCCGCCTTCGAACTAAGGCAAAAACTCTCATGTAAATACCCGGAAGCAGATCCTCAAGAGATGGATACGGTGCTGGAGCGGTTGCGCGAGGACAAATTACAGTCCGACACCCGCTTCACGACCGCCTTTATTCGATATCGAAAATCCCGAGGTTTTGGCTATCTACACCTGAAAGCCGACCTCGGTTCAAGGGGAATTGCCGCGTCCCTCATCGATGAGTATCTTTGGGGCGACGACGACTGGCTGGCGATCGCAGAGGCTCTGGTGGGGAAAAAACTGGGAGACAATGAGAAAATTGGTTTCGGATCGAAACAGCACAGGAAAATACTCCGGTTTCTCGAGTCCCGGGGATTCTCCGCTATGGAAACCAGACAAGTACTCAGGAAAAAGCTACTGCATAGCTGTTGATATATGGGCGAGCAGGGGCCTTGAGGGCAGCAAAAGGACAAGAACTTACCCACTATGGGAATGCATTGGAAGCATATCGAAGTAGCCACTGGCAAGCAGCTGAAGATTTGTTTTCTCAGCTTCAGCAAAAATGCGATAATGTCTCCCCTTAGTCGGATTTTTCTGGGTCGAATCGAATATTTTACAAACGATCCTCGCGCCGATGACTGGGGTGGTGTTTAAGCTCTCAGGAACAAATGAGGGTTTGATATCCCTGATTACCATCTAACTCTATCTCCCCTATTTCAATCAAGTGGAACCAATAAATGAAACTGATCAAACCCTTTCGCGGGCTACGGCCTCGCCGTGAGTTGGCCGCCAGAGTCGCATCCCATCCCTACGACGTGCTCAATCGAAGCGAAGCCTTTGGGTTAGCAAAAGATAACCCCCACAGCTTCCTCCACATCAATAAGCCCGAAGTGGATATAGACGAGTCAGTTGATGTACACGATCAATCCGTCTACGACACGGGCCGAAAAAACCTGGATCAATTTATCGAAGACGGCACCCTTCAACGCGATGGCGAAGAAATGTTCTACGTTTACAAGCAGGTCATGGGGAGCCACGAACAAATCGGCCTGGTGGCAGTCGCATCGATCGATGCCTACGAGAACAACCAAATTAAGAAACACGAATTCACGCGGCCGGATAAGGAAGATGACCGCGTCTTTCACATGGATGCTTTGAACGCTCAAGTTGGCCCGGTGTTCTTAACTTACAGGGCCGATGGCGAAATCGACCGCCTGATCGCAGAGGTCGTCAAGACCGCGCCAGAGTACGACTTCGAAGCCGAAGACGGCACCCACCATACGTTCTGGGTGGTGGAAGATGTCGCAGTCTCTGCCAATATCGAAACGGCATTCGCAAATATCGCCACGCTCTATGTCGCCGATGGCCACCACCGCTCCGCTGCTGCAGCGCGGGTCCGGACTCTGCATCAGAAACGAAATCCCGATCACGGCGGCGATGAGTCTTACAACTTCTTCCTGGTGGTTTTGTTCCCCGACGACCAAATGCAGATTCTTGATTACAATCGGGTGGTTCAAGATTTGCAGGGAGCCACTACTACGGAGTTCCTGGCCAACCTGGAAGCCAGCTTTGATGTCGAGCCATCGGATCTGGAAAATGCAAAACCTGGCACAGCAGGAGAGTTCGGGTTTTATACAGATGGGCAGTGGTACAAATTGCGCGTTAACGCCAACTTGGCGGCAGGCGTCGATAACAACGATCCGGTAAAGATTCTCGACGTCAGCATCTTACAGGATTCAATCTTCACGCCATTATTGGGGATAGAAGATCAACGCATCGACAAACGTGTCGATTTTGTCGGCGGAATACGCGGCTTGCAGGAACTGCAGAAACGCGTCGACTCGGGTCGGTGGCAGGCCGCCTTCGCGCTCTATCCCACCTCAATCGAAAGCCTGATGGCGATCGCCGACGCGAACGAGGTTATGCCACCTAAATCCACCTGGTTCGAACCCAAGCTGAAGAGCGGCCTTATTGTGCATATGCTGGATTAAAAAGCGATCAAAGGCGCCAGAGTAAAATTTGCAGCAAAAGTGAAAGGAATTAATTCCAGGTGGGGGAAATTTTACTCTGACCCTTTTGATACTTCAGAATAATGTATCAAGTACTTGAGAAGCAGAAGGCGGTCAAAGTGTTACGGTTGTGGACTTATTATGAGTAGAATTGGAGCAGCTAACGGAATTAAAATAGGTGTCGAAGTACAACTCCGACACCGAAGATGCGCGGGGGGAATATCGAGTTAATTATGCAGCTTTGCCACGCAAAATTCAGTGAATACACTCCTTGTTTACGCACGGAGCCTTATTTGTTGCAGGTTTTTCCGTAGGTTCAGTAAGCAAGTGGGTTCTGAATTGCATGCGCATGCAGACGTAGTGTATCAACGCTGTGGTGACGTTCTGTTTGGTTCCTTCGAATATATTCATAAAATTGCCTTCCAGTAAGGCTGGTCTTGTTGGCTTATGCAGACTACGTGTCTGCGATTTAGCTCCTAAACCTTGTGCACCGGGAAAAGGTTTATAGGGCCACAAAATCAGCTAGCGACTCCGACACCACTAAGGCCGTGCAGACAAGCCAGGAGCGTGTTTGTAGGAGTACGGCAGAGTTCTATCAACCGTGCCCGCATTGTCTGACTGTCAACCCTCCGGAGCGCTTAAGCAGCATCCTTCTCATCGGCATCGATCAGCCTGGCCTTGCGATTGCCGATGGGGATCATCTTCGGCTTTATGGCTTCAGGAATCTCCCGGTTTAGATCGATGTGGAGCAGGCCGTTTTCCAATTTGGCGCCAGTCACCTCGACGTGGTCAGCCAATTGGAATTTTCTTTCGAAATTGCGACCGGCAATACCCTGATGCAGGTAATTGCGTTCGACCTTGTCGATGGCTTTGCTGCCTTTAACCGTCAGGGTCTGTTTTTCTGACTGCAGTTCCAGTTCGTCTTCGACGAAGCCAGACACTGCCATGGTGATTCGATAGCGATCCTTACCCAGCAACTCGATGTTGTAGGGCGGGTAGCTATTGCTGTTGGCGTCACCTCGGTTGACGGCATTCAGTAATGACGACAGGTGATCGAAGCCAACGGTGGTTCGGTACAGTGGAGAAAAATCAAAATTACGCATAGTCATATCCTCTATATAAAGCAATATGGTTGATAAATGCCCATCAAAGTGATCAGGCGTCAGGACCAGTCTCTCAAGAGCACCGGCCACGAAGATTAATATGGGGTTGGAATGCACTTTTTCAAGCACTAAGACAGTCCGGGACCGCGATAGACGGCTAAAGAAGCGCGGCCGCTACAGCCCTAAATAACAGCAACAAAGTATCGCAGTGGTGACGCCGAAGTCGCCATCTGCGCGGTGAAAAAATAGCTTGAAGAGAAATGTGACAGCCCCCACCGTTAGTATTTCTTTACGATAATTAAAGAATTGCGGTGCATAACACTTGCCCAGTTCATTCGAAAAATAATATCGAGTGAATTGATAAACTTATTGTAGAAAAAATTGACTGGATTAACTGCGGCCCCGTATTCACTAATGCATCTTAATCGCAAAAACTCCCCCCAGCATCATCAGCACACCGGCAACACGCCATAGATTCAAGGGCATTTGCGGGTTGCCGAATGCACCCAGGTGATCCAGCAACAACGCCATCACCAACTGACCACATAATATCAGCGCAGTAGTCAGCCCAACTCCAAGTTTGGGCGCAACAAAGATAATCGCAACCAAGTAAATCGCAGCGATAATCCCGCCAAGAAAAACCGTGGGCGGTGCACTGCCCAGCTCCTGCCAGGTTGGGAAAGCGGGTCGCAAAACCAGCGCCACCAGCGCCATCGCCAGTAGCCCGATAACGAATACGATCAAGGTAGCGGAGTAGGGGCTTTTGGTAATCGCACCGAGTTGCGCATTAAACACCAACTGCAGTGGAATCAGGGAGCCCGTGATAAAGGCTGTGGAGATAAAAAACGTATTGTTCATTACGATTTCCTGGAAAACATTGGAGTTGATTTAAGCGGGCTGGCCACCGATAGGGGTCAGATCAACAGGGGGTGTCCATCAACAGGCGATGGCAGAGCAAAAAAGTCTGGTTTTTCGGTGAATTAATGGAGGGTTTCCTTTGACACCTGAGCTAAGCACTCAAATCACCAACAGGTCCATAAACTCGTGCACCGCCATCCTCTCAAGGCGCTGCTGGTCCTTACACAGCGCAAATAGCCTGGCACAACGTCCGGCGGGGAAGCGGGTGGCCAAATTAGCCCGGAATTTCTCTTCCAATAGCGGAATACCTTCTTCCCGACGGCGCCTGTGACCCACCGGATAGTCGATCTCCACCTTTTCCGAGCAGTTCCCATCCCTGAAGTACACCTGCAATGAATTGGCGATCGAGCGCTTCTCAGGCTCCAGATACTCCTTGGTATAGCGTGGATTCTCGTGAATCTCCATTTTCTCCCGTAATTCGTCGATTATGGGGTTGGTGGTGTGAAAATTGTCCTCATAGTGCTCTGCCACCAGATTGCCGAAGGCCAAGGGCACTGCCACCATGTATTGCAGGCAGTGATCCCGATCAGCCGGATTATTCAGCGGTCCCACCTTGTTAATGATGCGAATAGCGGATTCATGGGTGTGGATCACGATCTTCTCGATCTCATTCAATCTGTCCTTCACCTGGGCATGCAGCTGCACCGCAGCCTCGGCCGCAGTCTGGGCATGGAATTCAGCGGGGAAGGAGATCTTAAATAGAATGTTTTCCATGACATAACTTTCGTAAGGCTTTGTAAATTTGAACGAATTACCCTTGAAAGATACATCATAAAAACCCCAGGTCGGCGCCGTCAGTACACTGGGATAACCAATTTCTCCCCGCAGAGTTAGATCCGCCAATCGAACCGCCCTCGAAGTTGCATCCCCCGCAGCCCAAGACTTACGCGGGCCCGCATTGGGAGAATGGCGATAGGTGCGCAAACTGGAGCCATCCAGCCAGGCCTGGGACAGGGCATCGATGATCTGTTCCTTGTTACCGCCAAGCATCTTCGTAGCCACCGCAGTGGAAGCGACCCTGACTAGCAGCACATGGCACAGTCCAACCCGGTTAAAACTATTTTCAAGTGCAATAACACCTTGAATTTCGTGGGCTTTGATCATCGCGGTGAGTACATTGCGCATAAGCAGGGGAGCCTTGCCAGCCGCAACATTCCGCTGCGACAAATAGTCAGCCACCGCCAGGATGGCGCCGAGGTTATCGGAGGGGTGGCCCCATTCCGCCGCCAACCAGGTGTCGTTATAGTCCAACCAACGAATGCTGCACCCTATATCCCATGCCGCCTTCACCGGATCTAGCTGAAACTGGGTGCCCGGCACCCGCGCTCCATGGGGCACTATTGTCCCCTCGACCTGAGGCCCCAACAATTTTGTGCATTCCGGAAAACGCAACGCCAACAACCCGCATCCCAGCGTATCCATCAGGCAATTCCGCGCCGTATCGTAGGCCTCAACCGAGTCAATCTGGTAATCACATACATAGTCAGCGATATCCACCAACACCTGATCCGGTGCCGGTCGGGTATTTACTTCAACATTTTCAGACACAATAATCCTTTATAAAACAAATAATTAAAATAATAATATCAACTAAGACAACAAGAAAATAAAGCAACAGAACTAAACAAATGAACTCAACGAAGCAACAAATTCGGCCAAGACAGAAAGATAAGGCGCAACCCCATCAATTCAATCACCATCCTCGAAAGGGCTCTGGCCCCTCATCTCCCCATACCAAAACCGACATCAGCCGAGTCAGGCTCCCTTCGCCACCTTCAACCCCAACCCCAACACCAAGGTCGAAGGCACCACAGCCTTCGATCCATCAAAGCCGCATTCCCCGACCAATATCCCTACCGGTCCCCAATATCAACCCATTCCGAAGTCTCCGGCCCCGTATAATCCGCACTAGGCCTAATAATCCGATTATGCGCCCGCTGCTCCTTCACATGTGCCGCCCACCCCGTCAACCTGGACATCACAAAAATGGGCGTAAACAGTTTGGTCGGTATCCCCATAAAATGGTAAGCCGAGGCATGGAAGAAATCCGCATTACAAAACAGCTTCTTCTCCCGCTTCATCACCTCTTCACAGCGTACCGAAATAGAGTAGAGCGTGGTATCACCCACATGATTCGCCAATTTTTCCGCCCACTGCTTGATAATAGCGTTGCGGGGATCAGATTCGGTGTAAATCGCATGACCAAAGCCCATGATCTTCTCTTTGCGCTCCAACATCCCCATGATTTCTCGCTCAGCCTCATCGACGCTAGTCCAGCCCTGGATCATATCCATCGCCGCTTCATTCGCACCGCCGTGCAATGGACCCCGTAGGGTACCAATCGCCGCCGTAATACAGGAATGCAGATCCGACAGGGTCGAAGCACACACCCTGGCGGTAAAGGTAGAAGCATTGAATTCATGTTCTGCATAAAGAATCAAAGATGCATTCATGACTTCACTAAATAATTCACCTGGTTCTTCTCCGTTAAGCATATGCAGAAACTGGCCCCCAATTGAGGCATCATCCAGCGCCGTATCGATACGTCTACCCTCGTGTGAGAACACATACCAGTAACAAATAATGGACGGCAGGATCGCCAACAGGCGATCGATCGCATCGTCCTGCTGGGAAAAGTCAGTTTCAGTCTCCAGGTTGCCCAGCAGGGAGCAACCGGTGCGCATGACATCCATCGGATGGGCACTGGCAGGGATGCGTTCAAGCACATCCTTTAACTCCTGCGGTAGATCACGCAAGGATTTGATTTTACTGATATAAGCGTCCAATTCCGTTTGCGTAGGAAGTTGTCCCCTCAACAATAGATAAGCCACTTCCTCAAACTTTGCCTTCTCAGTCAGCACGCTGATATCATAGCCCCGATAAGTAAGCCCGGTCCCCGTCTTACCCACCGTGCACAGCGAAGTTTCCCCTGCCACCTGGCCCCGAAGCCCCGCACCCCCCAATTTCTTTTCCGCCATCATCTTCCTCCATTGCCCAATATTCAGTTATCGCTATGACGCTTTCTGTCAGCGCCGATCCCGCCTACTCGGGTCGAAGTAAAAGTAGCCCACTCAAGCCAAAACTCCCACACCAATGCTAAAGCTACTTTTACTCTGACACTCTCAATCCAAAACATTAATTAACAATTACAACTCTTTGTATTAACTAATTTACTCCCCCCTCGAAAAGCGCATCCAACTTCTCCTCATAAACATGATATCCCAGCACCTCATACAATTCCGTCCGTGGCTGCATCCTGTCCAGCACCGCCTTCTGATCTCCATCAATCGCAATCGCCTGATACACATCCAGAGCCGCTCTGCTCATAGCTCTAAATGCACTCAGCGGGTAAAGCACCATAGCCACCCCAGCTCCGTCCAATTCCTCGCAGTTAAACAGTGGCGTTTGTCCAAATTCTGTAATATTTGCCAATACGGGTACCTTAACCGCATCAGCGAACTGCCGGTATTGTTCCAGTTCAAGTATTGCTTCAGGAAATATCGCATCCGCACCTGCCTCGACGCAGGCCACCACCCGCTCAACGGCAGCATCCATGCCTTCTACCGCCAGGGCGTCCGTCCGCGCCATAATGACGAAGTCAGCGTCAGTCCTGGCATCCACAGCCGCCTTGATCCGGTCGACCATCTCTTCTTTGCTGACAATCGCCTTATTGGGCCGATGCCCGCAGCGTTTCTGCGCTACTTGGTCCTCCAGATGCACCGCTGCCGCCCCAGCTTTTTCCATCGCCTTGATAGTGCGGGAGATATTAAAAGCCCCACCCCAACCGGTATCGATATCCACCAGCAGCGGGATTTCACTGGCATTACAGATGCGCTCTACATCAGCAATCACGTCATTAAGACTGGTAATACCCAGATCCGGCAGGCCATAGGAAGCATTAGCGACACCGCCACCGGAGAGATAGATCGCATCATGACCCGCATCTTCCGCCAACATGGCGCAGTAAGCATTAATAGTGCCGACAATCTGCAATGGATGGTTGTCTTGCAGCGCCTTACGAAATTTTGCACCGGCGGAAAGTGGCCCGGCTGATCCTGAACTCATGTTCTACTCCTCAAGATTAAGTGTGTTAGCTAATTCATTGATTAAATTTATTAATTAGTGATTCTCTGGCGCTGGAAATATGCCTTTTCATGAGCAATTCCGCCAGTTCTCCGTCAGCGCTTTCCAGTGCATCGACAATCTGATGATGCTCCTTAAACGCCTGCCTGGGGCGCGAAGGCTGACGACTGGTCTGCACCCGGTACAGCCGCAGTAGGTGATAGAGTTCATCGCACAGCAGATTGAACAGGTGGGTATTGCCGCTGAGCTGCACGATCAGGTAGTGAAAATCCAGATCACCTTCCTTCTGGTAGTACATCCGGCCATGCTCCGATTGAATCTGTTGCTCGTGATTAACCAGCAGGGCGCGCAGCCTGGCGCAATCCGCAGCCGTCACTTGGCTCGCCGCCAGGCGACAGGCCAATCCTTCCAATGACTCTCTAATCGCATATATTTCAAGGGCTTGCTCGCTATTTAGGGAGACTACCTTGGCGCCGGCATTAGGCTTAACCTCCACCAGCTTGCAGCCTTCCAGCCGCCGGATCGCCTCCCGCAGGGGGCCGCGACTGATGCCGTACTGCTTGCTGAGTTGGGGTTCGTTGATTTTGGAGCCTGGCGGCAGCTCGCCCCGAATGATAGCGGTGCGAATCTGTTCGAACACGCTGTCCGCAAGGGTAGAAGATTTGGGTTGGACTTGTGAGTCCATACGCTAAAATGTCAACAATATATTGATAATTGCAATATTATCATCCATTAATAGCTATTTATCAATGGTATTGTTGACAATAATAGAAACCAGGCTCGATGGTGAGTCATACATTCCTGTCCATTGTCCGGGTTAGTAATAGACAGTTACACAGAATTAATTACAGTCCCTCGCCTTCCTCAAGTTGGCCTACTTAGGCTCCATAATTGCCTGATAAACCAACCTCTTAGAAGTACTCCTAACATCCGGCAACTGCGCCCCAAATTGCTGAATCATCCCAATAAAAACCAAATTCTCAACTGGATCAATCCAGAACCACGTTCCCGCAGCACCGCCCCAATAATATTCTCCTTGTGAATAAGCCTCAGCCTGAATCGGATCATCAATGACCGCAAAGTCCAATCCAAACTTCGTATGCGTTACATAAGGATTCAGCCCATTAACTCCGGTTGGTAAATGATTGCTGCTCATCAGCCTCACTGTCAGCGGTGCAAGAATTCTCTGCCCGTCTAACACCCCACCATTTAACATCATCTGACTAAAACGCATATAGTCCATGGAGCTTGAAACCAGCCCGCCACCGCCGGACTCGAATGCTTGATCTCTCAGGTAATCATTGCCACCACCGAAACCTTCCTGTGCCGTTAATTCGCCTGCCGGGGAATAGCCATACACCTGCGCGAAGCGGTTGGCTTTTTCCTCGGGTACGTAGAAGTCGGTGTCTGTCATGTTTAGCGGCTCGAAGATTCTCTCCTCGAGAAAATCACTAAACTTCTGCCCGGACAGTTTTTCGACTATATAACCCTGTACGTCCACAGAAACGCTGTAATGCCACATGGAACCGAGTTGTTGTCTCAAGGGGATGGCACCGAGCTTGTCGATCATGTCCTGCAGGGTGGAATCGGCATCCAGCACATTGGCTTCGTTGTACATGTCATCCACTTTGGATTGGGAGAACAGGCCGTAGCTCAAGCCGCCGCTATGGCTCATTAACTCGCGTACGGTCATCTTGTGGTTTTGGGGTTCAAGCACCGGCTTGCCGTTGTCGTCTTCGCCGGCATAGACCTGCAGGTCGGTGAATTCGGGGATGTATTTTTCCACCGGGTCGGACAGTTTGAATTTGCCTTCTTCATAGAGAATCATCATGGCGACGCCGGTGATGGGCTTTGTCATTGAATAGATTCTGAAGATGGCATCATTGGTCATTGGCGACTGGGCTTCGATGTCGCGGTAGCCGACAGATTCGAAGTGCACGATCTTGTTATCGCGGGCGGCCATCGTGACTACGCCTGCCAGCAAGCCTTCGTCTACAAAGCCCTGCATGGCCTGGGTGACTCGGTCCAGGCGGGAGGAATCCATGCCTACTTCTTCGGCTGAGGCTAGTTGCAGTGCGGTTATGGGTGCGGTGGCCGGCATTGCGGCCCGCTGGGTGTTGGTGGCCGGGCTGCAGGCGGCTAGGGCCAGCAAGCTTAAGGCCAATAGAGTGGTGCGGAGTGTCGGTTCGTGGGTGTTTGTGGTACTAGTCATAGGGCTTCTCGGATTGGTTGGATGAGTATTGCTGGGCTTGCTGGCGTTAATTAAGGGCTTGGGAGTGAGGCACCAGATTAATTCTCCGTACGCGGCCTGGAGAAGAGTCTTGGAAGCAACGTGCTTGAGTAAAACTCTGGAAGCTTATCTGGATCTGGTGAAAATCATATGTCTGTGGGGCAGGAATATCAAGGGTGATGGGCGATGCGAATGGGATAGTAATGCTATAGACT